>BQIX01000373.1 GCA_021604145.1 Nitrospirales bacterium | reverse complement strand
GAGGGCTGTGCCACCAGTTTTGTGACGGTTGAAGATTCTCGGCATATGCGAGAGATCGAAAAACTCTTGGGTCAGCCAGTTCCATCGGCACCAGGGAGTCGACCACGGTTTCAACCTGTATCGCAGAACACCGTTCAGCGCCAACGTCCAGGCTTTAACCGTACTGGACCTTCACGCCAGGGGCAGGACCAACCTCGACGGTTTGGCTCAAATCGGCGAAGTGGCGGTCCTCGGCCTGCCGCTTCTTCTCGATAATTCCTAGGACCAAGAACCAGTATTTGTTCAACCCTCTGCTTCTTCTGAAATTCAGAAGAAGTAGAGTCTGAACGAATTTCCTCGACCCACCGGATTTCATTTTATCTCCCATACTTTTATTTCGCAGTCAGTGACCCCTTTTCCTCTTCTGCGCTATAGTGGCACGCGCCATGCTTTTCTATGTCTAGCTCAATGACCACATCTCTTCATCGAATGCTCCGATGGGTTGTTTCGGTTCAACCCAAAGAGGTTCCCGCACTACTCTGGTCTTTTGCCTATTTTTTCTGTGTGCTGGCGGCTTACTACATTCTCCGGCCAATCCGTGATGAAATGGGTGTCCAGGCGGGTGTTCATCAATTACCCTGGTTCTTCCTCACCGTCTTTCTCACGATGCTTGCGGTCGTTCCCTTGTTTGGGTTGGCGGCCAGCCGCCTGACTATTCGTCGTTTACTTCCAACCGTGTATCTGTTTTTTATCTGCAATCTAATCGGGTTTTTTATTGCACTCAAAACCGGGATCACGATGATCACACTAGCCCCCGTTTTTTTCGTGTGGGTGAGTGTGTTTAATTTATTTATTGTGTCGGTCTTTTGGAGTTTTATGGCTGATGTGTTTTCAACTGAAGGAGCTCGACGGCTCTTTGGTTTCATTTCCGCCGGCGGAAGCGTTGGAGCGATTAGTGGTCCGTTGTTTACGGCCATGGCCGTAAAGGGACTTGGTGTGGCCAGTTTATTACTGGTCTCTGCGACATTATTACTTATGGCGGTTAGATGCATTATGGCATTACTGGCCTGGTTTCAGGAACAGTATGGAGAGGATTTAGGCGGCAAGCATTTGGCGGCTTCGTCAAAGAACTCCGATTCACCTCCACGTCTATGGATTGGTATCATACAAATCACTCGATCGTCTTACCTCCAAGCCATCTGTCTCTATTTAGTGTGTTATTCCGTGCTCTCGACGTTTCTTTACTCACAGCAAACGATACTCGTTCCGCAGGTAGTTCCGAATTCAAGTGATCGACTCCAACTGTTTGCGTCGGTGGATCTTGCCGTCAATGCGCTTACGGTCTGTCTCCAAATCTTTGCAACCGGTCGGTTACTGCCATTCCTTGGAGTAACTGTGATGCTTATGGCTATGCCGTTGGTGAATATGCTTGGATTTGGAATTTTCGGGATGGCGAAGATACTGCCGGTGCTAATTGGTTTTGGTGTGGTACGAAGAGCGGGAGAATTTTCGATCACCAAACCCACGCGTGAAACGCTGTTTACGGTTGTGCCTCGCGTAGAGAAGTATCAAGCGAAAAATGTCATTGATACCGTCGTGCATCGCGCGGGCGATATGACGGGTACCTGGGTTGGATCCGCCTTGCACGCATTCGGTCTGTCTATTTCGCAAATGTCGTTTGCGGCTCTTCCAATTGCCGTGATATGGCTGCTCACCGGCAGATTTTTAGGCCAAACGCATGAAATGATTCGAAAACAATAAAGAATTAAAAAAAGGAGTCGGGAGCCGTCAGGGACATTCTCTTATTAGAAATGGAAGTCGAGGCATTTCGACAAAGCGTCAATCGAGGCTCACCGTTTGATTGACTGGTCTGCACACAACGGAGGGCGAAGTGATTGATCTTGGGTTCTGTATGGCTCTGCGTAGACAGACGGGCAAGAGGTCATCAAGGCGCATGCATTAAAAACAAAAAAAAATGTTCCTTTTCCCCCACTTTTCCAGTCATTAAATCATTTCAGGGGATATTGTAGATAGGTAAACATATTGGGCCATTTACGGTAGGTGGTGTGCATCACAGCCAGAATAGGGATGGTGCTTTTCTTGATGAATTACGGCAGAATGTAAGGACGGCCTGCGATCACCAATTCTCGCGTTTTTGGCACCTGCCCGGTTCGGCCTAATTCCGGGTGACGTTCAAGAGAATTGGCGGAGGTTTCGATTTTGGTCAGTACCCGATAGGCAGCGGCTGGGTCATCCTTTGCAATGGCGCGCCAAATTTCTTGCAGTTCTTGTACGGCCTCATTCAGCCAAATCACTTCCATCATGGCTTGAAAGTTTCAATGAGATCACGGACTTCAGAGCGTGCAGAAAACTTCCCGCCCTTATTGGCTTTCTTGAGGCGTTCACGGATATGCTGTTCTTGCCATTCGTACACCTCCAAATAAATTTCAATCGCTTCATTAATCAACCAGTTGCGCGAGCGTTCAAACTCGGCGGCAATCTGTTCTAGTTTTCTTGCGTTTTCATTGGCATTCTGATCGTGACATTTCCTGTTTCCTCAGACATGGGTAGCCTCCTTTCATTGCAATATACTCTCTTGCAACCATGCCATGAAGTTACTGTGCCTCCCACCCCAATATTTTGAAAATAGCTGTTTTTCCTGTCCATTCAGGATTCTTTGGGCTGAAGTAGCTGCGTAAGGTCGTTGAAGTCTTTTTTATGATTTGTGCTATACTCTGAAGCTTTGAAAAGGAGAATGTCCCCTTTTTGTGGAGTCGTCTTTCACGGAAGCTTCTCTATGGAACATGTCAATCGCAATGTGAATTTTTTTATTGATTATCTTCTGGGAAACGAGTTAATCGGGTTTTAATTGTTCGCTAAAATGGTAGCTGGCTATTTTCAATCCTTGTCGAAAATAAAACTTGTGGGCTTCGTGGCGATGCGTGCCTGAATCCAGATGGATATAATGACATCCCTGCTCGCAAGCTATATCCCGTAGCCAAGAAACAAGAGCTTTCCCATAACCTTTCGACCGCTGCGTACTCGCGGTAACGAGATCATCGACATAGAGGTTTTTCCTCATAAATAAATTGGTAGAAACTCTATAGCCAGCTACGGCTACCACAGTGCCATCGACTTCGAGATAGACAAGTTTATATCCATCTTTATACATTTCACGAACTTGATCCAGGAATTTATTTCTTGTGAGATGGGTTCGTAACTCAGCCATTACCTCGAAGCATCGTTCGATTTCTTCATCCGTCCTAGCGTGCTTGGGCATCCAAATGGCCTCCAGTATCTCAATAAAACCAACTAGTCATTTTATGGATATCTCTAAAAAAATGGAACATACTCCATTTCTGGGACATGGACATTTCATGAGAAGACCCGACTAAAGGCATGCCAATAGACATGTCATTAGTCGGGTTTACATGGAAAGTCTGATGTGTTTTTACTTCACATCAACTGACATAATCAAAAACTCTTTATTCAATTGCCCGCCCTGATGCGGCTCTACATATGTGCCATCGTAGTAGTACCATTGCATGGGAGTCATTTTACCTAATTCTTCTGGGTGGCGTGGCAACTTTGAAACATCCAGTCCGTTGGCGATAAACGTGGCGGGGTTGATAAAGTATACGACATCTTCGTGTGTTTGCTCAGGTGTCTGAGAAAAGTGAATCATATTATGTTTAGAGACGGTCTCTAACATACACATCTCCCCACTCGCATCGGTCGCATCAATCGGTTTCATCTTTGAATCAGGACCAAGAATATTTGCAATCGCATTGATCTCTTTTCGTGCCTTTCCCTCCAATTTCAATACGGGCCCAAACTGTTCTTGTATTTCTTCCTGCGAATTGCCTGCCAATGCAACAGACGAGATTCCCCAACTCAATGCTGAGCCAACGATAACTCCGGTTATGCATAACGATACTTTCCTATATATCTTCATGATGGCCTCCTTATAAAATGATTGATTGTCATAAAATATATTACAACGGTCCGTATGAGAAATACTGTAAGGCACTGATCGTCTATTCATCAAGAATTATTGCGTAACGAACAAGACGAGAGTCTCATTCAGGCTTAGGCAATGTTTCTCATTCGTGTTTTCCAAATGACCGTACGTACAAGAGCACGTGCCAGGCTTCGTCCTCCGTAAGTACCAGCGGAATAAACGAAGCCATGTCTGTTCCGGGACTTCCGTTTTTGAGAATCCAAAATAATTCACCGTCTGTGCGCGCATCCTGCCACGCGGAGTCGGTGAAGTTTCGTGGCAGTTTTCCAACGAGCCCAGGTATCTTGCCTAAGCCTTTTCCGTCACGGCCATGACAGGTTACGCAAAAGGCTTTTCCTTCAAAAATCTTTTTTCCTTTTTCAATGCTTTCTGAGGTTGAAGAAAAGGGATTGTGCCAGGATTTCGCTTCGGCGATTTGATCCTGAGGCACCCGAGGTTTCAATACGTCTGGATTGGCTGCCTCAGTGGCGATCGGCCACAAGCTCTGAATCAA
>BQIX01000372.1 GCA_021604145.1 Nitrospirales bacterium | reverse complement strand
ACAATGGACGACTCATCCAACGTATGGAAAACAGTTTCATATCGAATCACTCACCAAACCGTTGCCCACGACGTCAGCAGGGATCGAAGTCTATCTGGCATCCGGCATCTTCCCTGGAGTCGGCCCAGTCTTGGCTAAACGCATTGTTCAGAAATTTGGTGAAGCCACACTCACGGTGATGAGAACTCGGCCTCAACGTTTATTGGAAGTATCCGGAGTCGGCCCGGCGGCACTGACCAAGATGCTGAGGGAAGCGATGGGGCAATTGGGCGTCGTGAGTACGGTGAGTGATCTCTGTCGACTTGGACTCACACATGCGCAAGCTGCGCGAACGCTACAAGTCTTTGGCACTGATGCGTATGCCATGATCCGAGACAATCCCTATCGTCTCGTCGAAGTCTGGGGTCTGGGGTTTCGCAAAGCGGATGCCGTCGCGAAGAGGTTGAATATACCACGGGAGGATTCTCGTCGGTTGAATTCTGCGATCACATGCATCCTTGACTATCAGGCGTCGCATGGGCGTGCTTGCATTCCTATTGCCGTCTTGCTCAGCCGACTGGCGGAGCTCTGTGACATGGACGTGACGGTGCTGGAACATCGCCTCGATGAATGGATCCAGCACATGGGTATTGTCAAAGAAAAAGAATATGTCCTGCCTCTTGTCATGGTCGAGTTGCAACGAATTATTGAAGAGATGTTAGGTCACGTGATTCGACGTCCCGCTCTGAGAGAGACAGAGGTGGCACTTCATGAATCTTCCCAGCGGTTAACGAGGGAACAAAGTCTCGCTGTGAAACGCGCGCTCGCCTTTCCGCTGTCGTTCATTGTTGGAGGGGATGGTGCAGGACTGTCTATTTGTATTCAGGCGATTGTGAACGAAATCAAACGTCAAGGGTTGAAGATGTGTGTGGCAAGCCCCTCAGCAGCCTTTGTCTCATTCCTGGATATCGAGGATCAATCTTGCGCGATGCAATGGGACGAGTTCGATGACCAACAAAGGCTTGGTCCAGAAGGAGGTCTTAGAGACGTGGAGATTTTGATCGTCGTGAACGCCGAACAGTTGGATCTGGTTCATGCGGCGAGTGTATTGAAGGCGTTTAATCAAGAACGCATTCAAATCGTGCTGGTGGGCGATGATGTGGAAGTCCCGCTATCAGGTCCTGGTCACGTCTTTCGGGCCTGTGTCCAGGTCGGCATGGCTCCAGTTACTCGAATCACCCAAGTCGTGAACAGTCAAAAGGATTCGGGTCGAGTGAGTCTGATTCGTCAGATTCGTGACGGAGATATGCCCAAGTGGGTCAGCGGATTGTTTGGTAACGATTGTCTGCTTCACATGGTGGAGAGTCTAGAAGAGGAGAGGCAGGCACTCTCCGACCTGGTCGACCGTCTATCGTTTACGCCTAAAGAGATTCAGGTTGTTGCTATCGGTCCAAAGGGACCATTGGGAACAGTTTCGCTGAATCGATGGTTTCAGGAACGGTGGAACTCTCAGTCAGCGGCGCAACTCATGGGATTTCGGATTGGAGATCCCGTCCGTAGTGTGCGTAGGAACCGAGAGAAAGAGGTTCGTATGATGGAGGAGGGAGAAGTTCGGATGATTGATCCTCACTCAGCTTCAATGTGCGTGGTTTTTTCTGGGCGTGAGGTGACGTATCAAGAATGGGAGTGTGACGAATTGATATTGGCGTATGCGCTCACCATACGCCAAGCCCAAGTCGTTCGAAAACCGTGCGTGGTTGTGGTCCTTCCCCCACAGCCTTCTGATTGGTTGACCCGGGAACGGCTGCTCACCGCCTTACGTGTGGGCACCCAGTTTTTAGTGTTAGTGGGGACTCCGAGAACGTGCAAAGCGACGGTGCGTAATACTTTAGAGGAGGAGATGATTTTATGGTTGGTTCGTCACAACGAGGGAAATGATGAGCATACTCGCTAGTATCTTACTTGCTGGGACTGTTGGGATCGTTTGTCAGCAGCCGACAGATTTAGATGGGCATGTTGTCCGAATCCCCGATTCAGTTCAATGGGGTACGCATGATCCAGTCGACTGCGTGTGGGGCAAGGCTCCAGGTTTCCTAGTATCACCTGCTGGGAAAACAGTCGACCAGAAATCTCAAACTGAGCAGCCCATCACTCAGGATTCTCTTGAACCATGTACATCAGGGAGTGAGGTGGTTCGGGAGACGCTCTATTTTGATTTTGATTCAGCCTATCCCTTGCCTTCTGAGCTCGTAAAGTTACTGCCGTTAGTCGATGCATCCGTTCAAACCATGACGGTACGAGGATTTACTGACCGGCATGGCCCTCAATCATTGAATGATCGACTCGCACGCCATCGTGCCGATGCTGTTTGGACGGGCTGGCAAAATTTAGGGGGACCAAGTGTCGAACGTCAGTTATCGGGACAAGGGCTCTGCTGCTATCGCCATGATACTAATGATGCAGCGAATCGACGCGTGGAGATTACGGCCATCGTGCGGACACGATGTCCGTCGGAAACTATTCACAACACGGAGGTGGCAAGCCCAGGAAGTCAACTACCCCGCCCTAACGGGCGGAGCTTTCGAGAACAAGCTGGGTTGACCAGCGGGAGCCGGAATTAATCGGCTACGTTTGCGATAGGTTATCAAGACTCACCCCGGAATGCTTCCTCAGTTCCGGGCTCTGGAAGGTCGGAATCATGCTGGCGAAAGGCAAAGCGCCGAAGGTCCCGACCGCTGTTTCGGCAGGAGCCGGTCGCAGACATCCGCGAGGGGAGATGGGCCGCACGGCCCGCGTCACAAGGCCCGTAAGGGCATATTGATGGGAGGTACGACATGGCTGTCTTTGTATTGGACAAAAGAAAACAACCGCTGATGCCCTGTTCGGAGAAGCGGGCTCGGTTGCTACTTGATCGTGGTCGGGCTGTGGTGCATCGCGCAGTACCCTTCACCATTCGGCTGAGGGATCGGCGCGTGGAAGACTCCGCTATTCAGCCAGTCCGCCTCGCGTTGGACCCCGGCAGTAAGGTCACAGGGCTCGCAGTGGTTCGCGAGACAAAACAGGCGGACTTGAAAACTGGAGAAGTTCGGCGTGAACGGGCCGTGCTCACACTGTTCGAGCTGTCTCACCGGGGAGAGGCCATCAGAAAATCCCTAGATCAACGCCGAGTCTTTCGAAGGGCACGGCGGAACCGCAAGACCCGTTATCGAGCTCCGCGTTTCAATAACCGTCGGCGTCCGAAGGGTTGGCTGCCGCCCAGCCTGCGCCATCGGTTAGAAACTGCTCGGACGTGGGTCCACCGGTTCCAACGCTTGGCACCCGTGGTCGCTGTCAGCCAAGAGCTCGTGCGGTTCGATACACAGGCTATGGAGAATCCTGAAATCTCAGGCGTGGAATACCAGCAGGGCACACTCTACGGCTACGAAGTCCGGGAGTATCTGCTGGAGAAGTGGGGACGGAAATGCGTCTATTGCAGTGCGAAGGGCCGTCCGCTGGAGATCGAGCACATTATTCCGCGATCTCGAGGAGGGACGGATCGCGTGAGCAATCTAACTGTGGCCTGCCGATCCTGCAATCAAGCCAAAGGCAACCGGGACGTGCGCGACTTTCTCAAGAGTCAACGTAAACGACTAATGAGGATTCTGTCTCACGCAAAGTCCTCGCTGAAGGATGCTGCCGCAGTCAACAGCACACGCTGGGCATTGTTTAATGTTCTCGCAGAAACCGGACTCAACATGGAGGCTGGAACAGGCGGACGCACCAAGTGGAACCGGACACGACTGGGCATTCCCAAGACTCACACGCTGGATGCGGTTTGTGTTGGAAGAGTGGATTTTGTCTCTGGCTGGCAGTGTCCCGTCCTCAGCATCCGGGCCACCGGGCGGGGTAGCTACCAGCGTACGCGTTTGACCCGGCACGGCTTTCCACGTGGATACCTGATGCGTCACAAGCGGGTGCGTGGCTTTCAGACAGGTGATTACGTGAGGGCCGAAGTACCAACCGGGAAGTGGTCGGGAATCCATGTGGGTCGGGTAGCCGTACGGTCCTCCGGCAGATTCAATATTCAGAAGCCACAAGGCGTCGTGCAAGGTATCCACGCTCGTTACTGCACGCTCATTCAGCGTGCCGACGGATATGGATATGCCGTTCAATCGAAGAAAACAGTAGGCGAAAAGGAGGTGGCGAGTGAGGCCGCCTAACGGCGGGCGCTATTCCTCTCTGCCCGTTCTAGGATGGGGCTTCTCACGTAAGACATGATGACTAATTGAGGGGCGCATTCGGTTTGGAGTTGTTCACGATGATTTCCTATTTCACACAAAATGGAGAACACCCATGACACACTTCATGGACTCACGACGGTTCTTTCATGGACTGTTGGGGTCGTTAATGATCGTGATGTTGGTGGTCAGTGAAGCCTGGGCTGGTGGGGATAGCACGTTTGCCCCACTTGTCACCCTGGTGCAGGGGTGGATGCAGGGTTCATTAGGAACGCTGCTCGCCTTGGTTGGGGCGCTCTTTGGCTTG
>BQIX01000371.1 GCA_021604145.1 Nitrospirales bacterium | reverse complement strand
CAATCAATTGGTAGGAGGTTCAGGAGGTTTTAGCATGAATTCACGGGTGAAGAATTTACTATTTTGGGTTGTTGTCTGCTTGTTTATGATCTTGCTCTTCAACCTCTTTACCGTTCCCACCAATCCGCCAGAAGAAAACATAATTTTTAGTGACTTTATGGCACATTTGGATCGGAATGAAATCGAAAAGGTGATCATTAAGCATAATAATATTAGTGCCATTTTAAAGGATGGGACGAGAGTACGGACCTATTCTGTTGAATATCCGGACTTGGTGAAGGTTCTTCGAGAACGGTCGGTTCAGATTGAAGCGAAGCCGCCGGATGAAAATCCTTGGTATATCACATTCCTGGTTACTTGGGGGCCGTTCATCTTATTCTTAGGGCTCTGGTTTTTTCTCATGCGTCAAATGCAAATTGGGGGAAATCGAGCCTTGTCTTTTGGTAAAAGTCGAGCTCGCTTACTGACTGAAGACAAAAAGAAAGTGACGTTTGCCGATGTAGCGGGGGTTGATGAAGCAAAACAAGATGTGGTTGAAATTATTGAGTTTTTGAAGGATCCACAAAAATTTCAAAAGTTGGGTGGTCGGATACCAAAAGGCGTATTAGTTGTTGGACCGCCAGGCACCGGAAAAACCTTACTGGCCAAGGCCATTGCCGGAGAGGCTGGGGTGCCGTTCTTTAGCATCAGTGGATCGGATTTCGTCGAAATGTTTGTGGGTGTGGGGGCTTCGCGGGTTCGAGATCTCTTTGAACAAGGGAAAAAGCATGCCCCCTGTATAATATTTATTGATGAAATCGATGCCGTTGGCCGCCTGAGAGGTGCAGGTTTAGGCGGCGGTCATGATGAACGGGAGCAGACCCTCAATCAGCTCTTAGTCGAAATGGATGGGTTTGATACCACCGAGGGCGTCATTCTCATTGCTGCGACAAATAGACCTGATGTGCTTGATCCCGCATTACTTCGACCTGGCCGATTTGACCGACAGGTTATTGTGAACCGGCCTGATGTCCGAGGTCGGATAGAGATTTTGAAAGTCCACACCAAAAAAGTTCCAGTCAATGAAGATGTTGATCTAGAGCAAATTGCAAGAGGAACCCCAGGTTTTTCTGGAGCAGACCTTGAAAACCTTGTCAATGAGGCTGCGTTATGGGCGGCTCGGCTTGATAAAAAGTCCGTTGAATTAGTGGACTTTGAAAACGCAAAGGATAAGGTCATGATGGGGGCTGAGCGAAAGAGCATGGTCTTGAGTGATGAAGAAAAACGGACCACGGCCTATCATGAAGCTGGGCATGCTCTGATGGCCAAGCTCTTGCCAGGGACGGATCCTGTTCATAAGGTCACGATCATTCCCAGAGGTCGTGCTCTTGGTATGACGATGCAGTTACCTATTGATGATCGCCATAGCTACTCAAAGGACTTTCTGTATAATACGCTCGCGATTCTATTTGGTGGTCGAGTCGCTGAAGAGCTCATATTTAAGAATGTCACGACAGGTGCCGGAAATGATATTGAGCGGGCCACTGAGCTTGCTCGAAAAATGGTCTGTGAGTGGGGCATGAGTGACACGCTAGGTCCATTGACTTTTGGCAAAAAAGATGAAGAAATTTTCCTGGGACGTGAAATAAACACGCGACGAGATTTCAGTGATCAAGTCGCGCTAGAAATTGATCGGGAAGTCAAACGTCTGATTCTCGAATCCTATGAGCGGACCAAACGTATGCTCACCGAAAATATTCATACGCTTCGAGCTCTAGCTGAAGCGTTGTTAGAGAAAGAAGTCCTTGATGCTATGGAAGTAGAGGAAATTGTTCAGCAAGCATCCTCCGTACAACCTGCCGCTGTGTAACGAATCCTGGTCAGGCTCTCAAATTCACCTGTCTGTTCATGGTGATGTTTCCCAAGAGGCTGGCCAGGATATTCGAACCTGACACATCATCCCATATCTGATGCTCTAATATTAGACGAACGACATTTCATAGTTTTCTATCGGATAACGTTTCTTACTCAGAATGACGAGTGCGAAGTTATTTCATTTCCCTGTAGCTGATTCAAATGACTTTCGATGTTTGAGGGATAGCATTTGTCGCGGTCTTAATAATTAGCTGGCAATTCATTGGATTCACCATAGTCATGTAACTGCCCATGCTGACGAACGAACACGGCACAAAAATTTTCAGGGCTTGTCACTATCATATCGAATTTGAGTCGCGTGTCCTGATCATGGGAGTCCTAAATGTCACTCCTGACTCGTTCTCAGATGGGGGGATGTATCTCGATCCCATGAAAGCCGTCGATCGTGTGGCGTCCATGATCGAAGAAGGGGCCGACATAATTGACATTGGAGGAGAATCGACGAGGCCCGGGTCTTACTCAGTTGATGAACAAGAAGAAATTCGACGATTGAAGCCGGTATTGCAAGCAGTGGGACAGCGAAGCTCGGTACCGATTTCGATTGATACGCAAAAGTCCGCTGTCGCAAAAATGGCGATAGATTTAGGGGCTGTAATCGTGAATGATGTGAGTGCCTTACGTCATGACCTGAAGATGGTCAAGGTGGTGGAAGAGGCACGAGCCGGACTAGTGCTCATGCACATGCAGGGGATCCCAGAGACCATGCAAGTATCTCCTGAATATCGCGATGTCGTAGTGGAGGTCAAAGACTTTTTAGCCAAGCGTCTTGCCGTTGCTGTGAAGGCTGGTATCCCGAAGGAATCTATTCTCTTGGACCCAGGTCTCGGGTTTGGCAAAACCGTCGATCATAATTTGACATTAGTCAGTCACTGTACGGAATTACTAGACTTGGGACGGCCAATTTTGGTGGGGCTGTCAAATAAAGGTTTTATTGGTAAGATCATAGGTAAGCCAATTGGTGAGCGAATGGTCGGCACAGTCGCCGCTGTTGCGATTGCCGTTTTCCAAGGGGCCAATATTATTCGAGTTCATGAAGTTGGGGTCATGCGCGAAGCGATGAACATTGCTAACGCGCTCAAAGAGTCCAATAGAGGGAGCCTACAGTCTCGACAGGAGTACATATGAAAAAGTTATTTGGTACTGATGGCGTTCGTGGAGTGGCCAATCTTGAGCCGATGACCAGTGAAACAGCCATGAAACTTGGACGAGCTGTTGCGCATGTATTTAAGCGAAGGGAAGGCCGTCATCAAATTGTCATTGGAAAAGACACCAGACTCTCTGGGTATATGTTGGAATCGGCACTCGTGTCAGGGATTTGTTCCCTGGGTGTGGATGTTCAGTTGGTTGGGCCTTTGCCAACCCCTGCAATTGCGTTTCTCACGCGGAGCCTCAGGGCAGATGCCGGGGTTATGATTTCTGCATCACACAATCCGTATCAAGACAATGGAATAAAGTTCTTTTCAAACGATGGTTTCAAGTTGCCTGATGAAATGGAACTCCGTATTGAAGAGCTCATTCTTTCAAATGAAATTGAGCATATTCGGCCAACAGCTGGAGAAATTGGGAAAGCGTTCCGTATTGATGATGCAGAGGGGCGGTACATTGAATTTGTGAAGCGATCCCTTCCACGGGACATGGATTTTCAAGGGTTACGTGTGGTTCTCGATTGCGCGAATGGAGCCGGATATCACGTGTTCCCAAAGGTCGTGCAAGAATTGGGGGCTACGGTTTGGGTGATTGGTGATCAACCGGACGGCACCAACATTAATCTGAAATGTGGAGCCGTCCATCCAGAGAAACTTCAAGAAGCGGTTCGTGTTCATCAGGCCGATATTGGGATTGCTCTCGATGGCGATGCCGATCGCTGTGTGTTTGTGTGTGAAGGTGGACAAGTGGTTGATGGTGACCATGCTCTCGCTGCGTTTGCCCTAGATCTCAAGGAACGAGGAATATTGAAGAATAATACGGTAGTCGGGACCGTGATGAGTAATTTCGGGTTTGAATTGGCCATGACGAAGTCTGGTATCAAAGTTGAGCGGACTCCAGTCGGTGATCGTTATATTCTGGAACGTATGGTGAAGGAAGACTTCAGCCTTGGTGGAGAGCAGTCAGGTCATATGATCTTTCTTGATTATCATACAAGTGGAGATGGGATGATTTCTGGGTTGCAGATGCTCAAACTCATGAAGCGATCAGGAAAGCCCTTGTCTAAGCTTACGCAATGTATGAAATCGTTTCCGCAAGTGTTGTTGGGAGTCAAAGTTCCTCATAAACCTGATTTAGAGTCATTGCCGAAATTACAGCAAGCGATTACGATGAACCAAGAACGGTTAAATGGGACCGGGCGGATCTTAGTCCGCTATTCCGGCACAGAGCCCCTCGTTCGTGTCATGGTCGAGGGGCAAAGTGATTCGATTATCCAAGAAGTTGCTGAAGAACTTGTGAGTGTCGTCAAGTCGTGTATTACCTGAGTGCGTTCTCCTTGATATTGTGATCCTGCCTCTTATTGTTGCGTTCCTCCTTGGCCTTCTCCTCGGCTCATATCTGCTCTACCTTCCATTGTTCATCTTCTCTTCGCTCGTGACTCTCGGTCTTGCCCTGGTC
>BQIX01000370.1 GCA_021604145.1 Nitrospirales bacterium | reverse complement strand
AGGACGGCATCGCCGGTTTTGACAGAAAATGATGAGAGATGGGCATAGAGTGACTGCAGGCCATAGCCATGGTCGATAATGATGGTATTGCCGTAAATACCTAGATACCCGGCAAACAGTACGACTCCATCGTTTGACGCTTGAACGGGATAATGTTTGGTGACGGCGAGGTCAAAGCCTAGGTGATCTTGAGTATCGACGATCTTATTTTTATACACATAATTTCGATGGTCGGCAAACGACGCTTCGACTTTCGAGCCAGGGAGTTGGCGAAAGGCTTGTGTCCAGAGGAATGCCGCTTCACTCTGTTTTGAAAAGTCTCGGATCGTTTGATTATTTATTTGTCGAAGCTGGTTATTGACCATGACAAAGTTTTCGAGGTTGGTACTCTGTTCGGGCAGTTCCGGCGTTTGGGCAATGATAGGCAAGACGGCTTTTTCAATGAATGAATCAGAAATCCCAATACGTCGAGTTCTCCAGGCCTTTTTCTTGACGCTGAGGTCCACGTTCAGGATCGCGGTATTTCCGACGGCATCCTGCGCCGTGAGCTGAATCGGTGTATTCGATTTGGCGTTGTACGGCATGGCTATGAGGGCAAACATGCCGGAATCGTCAGGCATGGGATAGCCTGGGAAAAAAGCCGATTGGATCTTCACTCCATGCGTAACGGCATCAGGTGAGGCTCGGTATCGGATAACGCCTGAACCTCCTTGCGCGATTGAACTTGGAGGTGAGAGCAATTCAAGGCGTGGCGGGCTGAACTTTGGGGTGAAGTCTTGAGTGATTCGGTGCCGATTGCCTTCGAGGAGATTGCGCCAGGAATAGTCTCGAGCGGTGATGACAAGTTTCGCGTCACCGGGTTTTCTCGGAATGGTCTCGTCTTCATACGGCGTCACATTGAGTTCATAGTCGTGTCGGGTGCCTCCTTCGGCGGAGAGCAGACCGTGCGAAGCAAACGATTGTTTATCAAGCACGTAGGTTTTCAAGTTATGTACGATTCGAATCGAAACATTACGTAAGCCGGTATCAGGATCAGAGATGCGAATAGAGAGTGGAGTTGAAGGGCCAACTTGATCAAATGGTTTGGTGATGAGGATCTCCGGCGGGGTGATATCTCCCCATCGCGATAGGCCAACGATGACCAGGTATGTGGTCATCAGTACAAGCGCAACCAGAATAACGAGAAATTTTTTCGACACGCGGATGCTATGCCCTCTGTGTAGTTATAGCTAATGTTGGGAGGAAGACCCGAAGGAATATAATGAACCTACTTAGTGTCAGCCGATATGCTTGGATACGGTGGTGACGAGACAACACGTACTTCAATGTCTCAGACTTTGGTCATTCAACTATCCTTCTTTATATGTATTCTCTGTAGGTGTCAACGTCTAGCCGAACCGTACGTAGGCACGATAATTCCTATGCCTAAGAGAGATGTACGCACATTCGATACTGCCACAACATTCCTTGTGAGGTATTGCGCACGGGCGTCCAAGCAGACACCGCGTCATCACATACGTAAATGTTGGAAATATTGGAACGGCTATATTTTCCTCTATCTACTTATACCATACGTAGGGTAGAGAGCAAGATAATGACGATATTTTCTCGAGGAGCGGTGAATGTGAAGGGCGTCTGCCGTGATTTCCTATCTCACCTCTTGACACCAGTGCAATGATATCATAGCCTGTGCAACCGCTTGGTTGGTATGGACTCATCAACGAGACCATCATAGAATACTCGAGAAGTGCGACAAGAGCGAACACCCGCTTGCGTCGTAATCTCGTCACAATCATTTATTGTTGAGCGTTAATGAAATCGGATCTCATGGATGAGCTGATCCGCTCTTATCTCCTTTCCTTATCTCAATTATTTCCTATTTCGTCTTCATTTTTTCGATTTTCAACCGATTATGACATTACGGGTACGATTGCGTGAGTTGTGGGACATTCCGAGGAATGGATGTAAGCAACGAATGATGTGGGTTGACATTCTCAGGAAGGAGATACCGTGGGACTAGCAGGAGACTTTCTCGGATGGTTTTCAAGTGATTTGGCTATTGACCTTGGTACGGCCACGTCATTGGTCTATGTACGTGGAAAGGGCATTATGCTCAGTGAGCCTTCGGTCGTAGCGATTGAGAAGCAAAGTAATTCTGTGTTGGCGGTGGGAGCGGAAGCCAAGAAAATGGTTGGTCGTACGCCGGGGAATATTGTTGCAATACGGCCGATCAAAGAAGGCGTCATTGCCGATTTTGCCATGACCGAACGGATGCTGCACTATTTTATTACCAAAGCGCACAACCGAAACTCCTTTGTCCGGCCACGATGCATCATCGGAGTGCCCTCGCGGATTACTGAAGTTGAGCAACGGGCGGTGCGTGAGTCAGCGACGCATGCCGGAGCGCGGGAAGTCTATTTGATCGAAGAGCCGGTCGCCGCCGCCATTGGTGCGGGTCTTCCGATTACCGAACCTTCGGGTAATATGGTTGTGGATATTGGCGGCGGAACCACGGATATTGCCGTTATCTCATTGGGCGGCATTGTGTGCAGTGAATCGGTGAAGGTAGCTGGGGACCAGATGGATGATGCCATTATGAGCTATATTAAGCGACGCTATAATTTGCTGATTGGCGAGCATATGGCGGAAAAAATTAAAATAGAAGTCGGATCGGCCTATCCATTAGAACAGCAAAAAACGATGATGGTGAAAGGCAGGGATATGATTTCAGGGATTCCCCGAACGGTTGTGGTGAACGACGCAGAGATTCGGGAAGCCTTAGAAGAACCCATTCATTCAATTGTCAATGCCCTTCGAACGTCATTGGAAAATACTCCGCCAGAGTTGGCCGGTGATATTATTGACCGAGGTGTGGTGATTACGGGTGGTGGGTCAATGCTACCGGGTTTAGCGACGCGGTTTCAAGAAGAAACCAATCTTCCCATTATCACGGTAGAAGATCCACTGACCTCGGTGGTGCTTGGTGTAGGGAAAGTCCTTGACGAAGGAGATCTCTTTAATAAAGTTTCGCTGTTAAGGCCCAGTTAATGCGGTATTCAAGGTTAGTTTGTGCACTGATCCGGCATAACCAAGGATATAGAGTTCTCCTGACGCATCTTCGCCAAAGGACGAAATCTGTAGATCCGTGTCAAGGATGACTTGATGCGACTTGTTCGCATACCCGAATATTTCTCCACTACAAAAGTCAGCGAACAGATAGGTGCCCTGGAGCGAGGGGATAGATTTTCCGCGATAGACGTAGCCGCCAGTGACGGAGCAGCGGCCCCCATCGCCATTAGGATAGTTGAGCTCCGGCAATGTCAGTGGTTTGGTGTTTTGACAGCCTTGTTTCGGTTGGAAACAGTGCAGTCCCTCCATCAACCGCCAGCCATGATTTTCGCCTTTGTTGACCTTCGTGATTTCTTCCCACGAGTTTTGTCCAACCTCACCGGCCCATAACTCTCCGGTTTGTTGATCAAAGGAAAATCTCCATGGATTTCGAAATCCAATCGCATAGATTTCTGGCCTCCCTCCGTTTTTGATGTATGGATTATCAGCGGGGATGCCGTACGGGTCATCTTGATCAATATCGATACGAAGAATTTTCCCAAGTAACTCATTGGAGTTTTGTGCACGATTTTCCGGATCGCCTCCTGCGCCCCCATCTCCCATTCCGATGTAGAGATATCCGTCAGGACCAAACGCCACCATGCCACCGTTATGGTTTCCATAGGGTTGGGGTATGACGAGGAGGATACGCTCCTTCATCTCAGCTTGCTCGGGATTGGCTGCATCACGGTGATATTCGGCAATGACTGTGGCTTGGTCTTCTTTACGGGTATAATTGATGAACAATCGTCCATTTTTGGAGTAATTCGGGTGAAAGGCTAAGCCAAGTAATCCACGCTCTCCCCCGGTGGACACCTTGCTGGAGATATCGAGAAAGGGTTTTGGGAAGAGTCGTCCTTTTTCAACAATGAGAATTCTTCCATCTTGTTCGACGACTATCAGTCGATCACTACGTTCTCGGGTGTGGGTTAAATAAATCGGTTTCTGTAGCTGGTCTGAGATGAGAGGTGTTAAGGCAAATGGAGCTGTCGATGTTTGAGGCGCTGCGGATAATCCCATGGCGGGAGAAGAGCCCAAAGCGTAAACGACAATGGAACAGGTCAATACATAAAGGAATGGCCGGCTTTGAATGTTGAACCGTATCATGGTCAGGACTCCAGGATTGCGCACTGAAAGGTTGCCTTGGTATAAAAAGGGACTTTCGTTGATCTTGTCACATTTCACCTATGGGTGTGTGTGGTCACTTTTATTCTATTGAGATAACCGTAGGCAATGATTCTTAAATACGAAAATGATGTGTTGGATGAAGAGAATTCTGCTGGACATTTTTACCACGTCTGTCAGGGAAGGGTCCAGGAGAAAGAATTGTCGGTCCCGCCACCCGATGAGCCTTATGAATGTCCTGATTGTGGGATTGATCTTGAGCAAGAAGACTTTTTGCTTGCTCAGCGGCG
>BQIX01000369.1 GCA_021604145.1 Nitrospirales bacterium | reverse complement strand
TTCGGTGCATGCTGAACCGTACGAAGCCTTTGCGGGATGGAATACCAAACTCAACAAGGCTGATGATTTTTTTTCGAAAGGCTTTCAACTCGTCAAGTTCACAAACTTTTGGGTGCTCAATAGTCACATGGACTCAGGGCGCGGACAACAGAGTATTGACGCCCGTGTACTGCAATTCCGCCAAATCACCGCGGCACTCAAACGGTTGGTTCCACAAGAAGCTCCACTCTTCATTGGTATGGATTCGAATCTAAGACCAGAGAATGAAGAACAAGATGGAGAGATCTTACAAGAATTTCTCGAGTCAAATGGGTTAACTTTGGTCCGTCAGCATGGTCCTGATCTGATTGCCGTCCGAAACCTCCAGGTTGAAAACCCACAATCCCTCCCCCTGAAAGACGTGCTTAGCGATCATGATGCGTTGTCTGTGATCGTATATCCACCAAGTGGTTGAATTTCATGCCACTGAGGTACTGAGACAATGATAATACCAAGTGCCAGCATCTCATCATCATGGGACTGTTTGGTTTATGACTGTTGGGTTTGCTTGTGATACGTATAGTAGAAGATGGATTGAGCTTGTAGGGGTTCTCGGGCCAACGAGAGGAACATTGGTGCGTCGTTTACATGTCATGCTAGAGAAAATACATTATCGATTTATAATGGATCATGCCAGGCGTAGACGCCAGATGATCTCTGTTGTGCTGCGAGACTGGATTGACCAGCGTATGCGATCTCCAAGGCAGTGTCTTTTAGGGCAAGATCCTCTGTGGGATATGGCGGGAATTGCGCGAGGAGGCAAAGAAAAGTTCAGTGAATCCCATGATCAGTATTTGGTCAATGCTCGGATGAAGCGTATGGCTGATCGTAGACGGAAGAAAGTATGAAAGAGCTGATACAGAAGGCAATTACTGACATGAGTGCGATGTATGCGCTTGTCGGTAAAGATTATGTTTATCACAAAGATGCTGGGAATTTTATCAAGCGTCGTGGCGCGCGGCTTGTCCTCCATGTGGCTGAATCTATCGTGTAGGGTAGCATGACCTTAATCAATGCGCGTTTAGGTCATCATATTGCTGCTCGCGTTCTGACTTCGTTGTAGACAAGTGAGCGGTATCGTCTGATTAGTCTTAGCGATGAGAGTAAGACTAAAACGTGGGACACGTTTACGCAATATGCCGATAAAGCATGGAATCCTTTTGACTCTGCGTGCCTTGCCGTCGCCATCAATCGGAACATTCGCGAAGCCTTTGCCTTCGATGGCCACTTCGATCAAATGGCCAGTGCCGGATTGATTCGAGTCCCGTAGATGGAATGAAAAGGTGCCTGACACTTATAACTGTTGCTAAATTAACCAAATAAAACTAGATCTGCCCCTATTATTAAAGTACATGCGGGAGGTAGGAATAAATGACTTTGGATTGTTGAAAAGATAAACCAATTTGGTGAAATAAGTAATGAATTACTTAGTTCTTTGTTCAGCTTAAAAGTGAACAGAAATCGCAATGAAAGATTCTAAGAAGTGACGCCAAACTGGCAATATGTTTCCATGAGATTTAATCCAAACAAAAAAAGGTGAGTTATGAAGGGGCAGTGGATAGGAGATTACACCGGAAGCTCTAGTGGAACTATCATTATCAATATTGATGAAAAGCGTTCATATTTTCAAGGAATCGCATATTTAAATGAACAAGATACAAATATTCCCACGACAGCAGTATCATTTAGAACACCTGATAAAAGCAGATCCTGCCAGTTTCGTACAAGCCAAATATTTCCAATAAATCTCGACTCTGGCATGCCAGATTTGTGGGAAAACGTTAAACATCGTTACACGAACGATATAACTGTGTCCCAATCTGCTGATGTAGAAGTATCTTGGAATGAAGAGAATGTTTCTCTTGCCTGGACTGGTGATAATGGTGTATCAGGGAGATGTAGATTGAAGTGTTCGAAAGCTGGGCAACCATCCAATTTGACTCCCTTATTGAATGACTGGGAATCATACAAGGCACATGTTAACGATTTAGAGAAAAGTCGTTATCTATTTCGCGGACAGAACAAGCCCTGGCGTTTGCGGACCTCATTCCATCGTACTGGCCGAGCCGATCTAACGAGATTTTTAAATGAAGACATCCAGTCCTTACATAAACAACTTAGTGCTAGGACTAATCACCTCTTCGATCTTAACGTTCCAGATCAGAACGGAGCCTTTTTTAATTTAGTACAGCATCATGGTTATCCAACACCTCTATTAGATTGGTCCTATTCTCCCTATGTCGCAGCATTCTTTGCTTATCGCGGTATTACCATTGAAGATGCTCAACAATCATTGTCTGAGAATAATGAAGACAAGGTCAGAATATTAGTGCTCGACCAAGCCCGGTGGAAAGAAGACCAAAATCAGGTCATGCTTTTGTCGCATCCATCTCTCTATTTTTCCATTGGAGAGTTTTTGGCAATAGAGAATGAACGAATGATTCCTCAGCAGGCGGCTTCAACGTTAACTAATGTTGATGATATAGAGTCTTTTCTTGAATCGAAGGAGTCTGAGCAAAAAAGATATTTGTTTGCAATTGACCTTCCAGTCAGTGATCGGGAAAAGGTTGTCCATGAGTTAAGATATATGGGAATCACAGCAGGTTCTATGTTCCCAGGCCTAGATGGTGCATGCGAGCAGTTGAAAGAACAAAACTTTGAAATCTAGCAATGCCCCATATCACGTCTTTCATTATTTCCACTACACTTTTATGAGGTTGTAGGCTTCCTCTCGGTTTTGGATTCAGTTTTGTAGTAGGGGGCAAGATGATTTTTTATAATATAGCTTTTCACATTTTGGATTGTATTGTAGAGCTCTGGGCTTTCTTTACTTCGCTTTCGTACCTGGGTTGTAAGGAAACTCACGTCTCGATATTTACTAGCTTAATTTTAGGCTCAAATCTAGTTTTATATAGTAGGTATCCCAAAAAGTGCGTTACGTAGTCCCGATCGTTTCATAAGCATCTATTTTTTCCAACTCACAATACTCAGAAAGAATTCCCATCGTGAGTTGTGGCTTTGGGAGTTTAGACATAAGCTCCTGTGTCATCAACTTTCTTCCTACACAATGACCGTCAGTCATCAAGCTGTCTTCTTTTTTATCAATCGTTAGATTCGATGACGGTTGATCAGATACGCACAGGTCTGGTGGTGTGAATCCGAACGACTTCAGATTCCGCGCGGAAAGCATCCATTCGATAGTTGTGAACGAACGCATTGAATTATCGATGCTTTCTCGTGATGGCCATTGGAACACTGTTCGGTTCTGAGTGGGGATTGATTTTTGCATTTTCAAAACATCAAAACCCACGTTGATGAGTGTTCAAAACTTGTCCGGACGAAGCATGGCTAAAACATGCAAGTCAATGAGAGGTGAGACCATGGACTCAATGGCCGAACTGGGGGTTATTGCAGTTGTCGTGATCGTGGCTTGGGCGGTGATCAACCTCATTAGCTTTTTTGGCTCAGTACCCTTCGAGTAGAAAAAGACAGTTTCAAATTTATTAGAATTGAACGACTGAATGCGTCTTTTCTCTTTTCCTCAAAAGAGATTGAGTGCGGTCATGTCGTGTCACGATTCGCCGGCTTTCGAAGTAATCAGAATTGCTCATCGCAACAGGGTTTCCAGTCCACTCCACATAATCTTCAATAAGCCGTAACCGATTCAATGTACGCAAACATTCCACTTCCAGTAACGTCGACCCAGCACCTCGCTTAATGTTTTTCCATGCTTTAAGAGAGTTGTTTTACCCTAAGATGATTCACAGTAGGATCGAGGAGTCGAGATAGGCAATCAACGTTTAGTCAGCCGTTCTTCTAGAAGGAGGCTGACGATGTCTTTGCGTAGGCGAAGAGGCGGGGGTAACGGGGTTTGCTGAAGTTTAGGACTGTGTGGAAGAGGCGAGCGTACTTTGAGCACGCTCCCTTGTTCTTGAATTGGCACGACTCGAGCGATTGGGGTGTCTCGATCTAAGATCGTGAGGTTTTTCCCTTGCCGAACATGACGAAGGTGTTCGCTGAGATGACTTTTGAGATCAGCAATACCAATGTTTTTCATGACTATATTATGGTCATGAGTGACTATAAATTCAAGGATTGCTCAATCATTAAGGGATTTGCCTACTGAGTCTCTCTGTCTTGTTCCTCTGTTGTTTATCTCTGTATCACTTTAGCGTGAATTCGCTTAATTTTTTTTGGCACAAAATACGAATCGGTCAATGATCTTTAAAATGTCGAGTGGTCTAGAGTAGTTATCCAGATGAGGGTAAAGACTTGTTTTTACTACTCCAAGTGAGATCAATTCGGAGATGCTTGCGCTGTAGGGTTTTCCAAAAGATCTTCGATCATGGAGATGGCTTCTGGACTGTCCCATTGCCGTGGGCCCATGGCTTTCCCAATGAGTTTGCCTTCTTGATCAATGAGCACGGTCAGGGGCAGAGCTCTAGCCATGTAGGCATGTGAGACGTCGTTGGTTTTATCGAGAAGGACGGG
>BQIX01000368.1 GCA_021604145.1 Nitrospirales bacterium | reverse complement strand
GAAAGACCAACCGAAAGGATTGATAGACCTCAGGAAAAAACAGGATATGCGATTCATTCCTGATTTGACGAAGGAGACCATAGTGCCCGAAAAAACTTCGATGCCTATTTTCATATTGTTTGATACGAAAACAGGGTATCTCTACGGGCATCTCTTCGCTACTGGTCCAGAAGATCCCTTTTTGCATGAAGTCGTTGAGTGGTGGGGAGCCCATTGCTCGACGAACCCTATCGGCGTTGATTACCCTGGACTCACCCAGGCAGGCCTCACGAATAACACCCTCTCATCCAACTAACCGCTTCCATCGTAAGGTTCGAGACTCGTGAAACATGAAATGTGTCAGACTAATAAATAGTCGGCTGATTCCTTTACCCAGATTCCCTCTCGCATGTTGACTTCCTCTTAACTCATCGTAGTTCCGCCCAAATAGCAAGACCTGACCTGAAAAGTAATTGCCGATCATTGAAAGTTAGGATGACAATATTATCATTCGCGTGGTTTGTAATTATATCTTGTGAGTGAGGCAGGTCTTTAGAGAAAAATCCGCCGGTAAATGCAGAAAATCCCAAGGCTTGATTTGCAGTTACCAGGACGGCGACATGGTCTTTCACGATGACTTGCCGAAGCGTTTCCCGAGGACGAAGTTCCTGAACCTTCCATCGACCAATTTCTCCCTGAAAACCATAAATGCGTTGTTCACCGACAACCAAAATCAATCGTGGAGTGACATACGACCTCACAACCTGTTCAGACACTTCTAATTCTTGAGGGCTCCAACGTTGCAATGTGCCGGAATACCCAAGCAGTCGAAGTGATGTTTGCACAAACCCCGTCACACCTTTCGCTTGAATATCGACGATATCTTCTCCAGCGGCCAATGGAATACGAGCAATACCTTCTCCACGGTGAATGCCCAATACTCGCCCCTTGTTGACGGTGACGGCCACTTGATCAGTGATACGCTCTTGGGCCCAGACCGTGGAACAGGAAAGAGTCAATACGAACCCCACACATAAGAGTACCCCACAGGCAATATGCAGCAGAACCTTGATTGTCACATCACGCCCTTCATCTTCAGTACATCAACGCAGATTATTGAGAGGACCATGGGACCCCTCTATTGTCATACTGAAACAATGGTCCTAAGATTGACTCCATTAATCCCTGCCCGATTCCTGTCCCAGCCCATAACCCCGTGAGACTAAATAAGAAATTAAACTGTGTTCGATCTGGAAATTCTATGTAATATAACCCGAAGGAAAAACATCGACATGGGTTCTGATACAGCCCGACGATATCGAGTTCGGAATTTTCGTTTCGACGAACATCTCGATAGACCCGTGCTCCAACAGACAACCCGAGCGGAAGTCTGACGGCACCACCTGCAGTCAAAAAGAAAATACCTGTTTCTGGATCCAGGACTTCGTTAAAAGATGTTGGGGTCCAAATATCACCCCGTCTTACTCGCGGACCAGAG
This sequence comes from Nitrospirales bacterium, assembly GCA_021604145.1. Classification (GTDB taxonomy): domain Bacteria; phylum Nitrospirota; class Nitrospiria; order Nitrospirales; family UBA8639; genus JAGQKC01. Next base: position 3,055 of record BQIX01000368.1, on the reverse strand, counting down.
CGAGTCCAGCGTTGTCCCACTTCAGCATACCACGTATCATAGGCTTGCAGTCGAAAGTCAGTATTCCATTGACTGAACCGTGAGCGGTTCGGGTCATAAAATGTATCGATCGAGGCCCGAAAATCGGAAAACAAAGGACTAAAACTGATTGGCCGATTGAACGTCGCACGTCCCCAAATATCAGAAAACACCTCTGCCTCACCAGGGGGATCACCGACGTGATAACTCTGCGCTACAAGCAAATCAAGCCAGGTGCCAGAACCACCGGTCATATTCTGTTCACTTAACCGCGTGTTCAATGAATACGTCACCAGACTCTTTTTGATAAGATCGTCCGTTGCATCAATCAGGACAAGTTCAGACTGATCGGTTGGAGGAACAAACTCGTAGATAACCCGCGGTTCAATTGAATGACGAAGTCGTGTCTGCTCATCAAGTCTAAAGCGTTTGGACAAATGCGTGTACGCCTCCAGCGCCGCCCAAAAGGTTTCGCGACTTTGTACCTTTTTTGAGGTCTGCCCTCGTGTATAGGCTACCTCTCGAAATTTCACCTGTGGCTTAATACCCAACACATTTCCAACATGAAGACCATTCAGCGACGCACCAGGCAAAAAGTCCATGCGACTGACTTGGAACCCTTTTTCTCTAAAAAAGTGGACAAACGTGGAATCCATTCCCACGGCGAGAGGGCTTCCGAATAACGAATAACTTGGGAATATATGTCCAATCTGAGGAAATCGCTGAAATGTCGTGGTCCCACCAGTTCCTAATGGCTGAAGATATTGCCCGAGAAGATACAAACTTCCATGATCTAATCGTTGATTAATATTCAGGAGAGATTCTTGGCTAGGCAACGCTCGGAGAAATCCTGAGCTACTTAAATCTTGTAAAAATGAGCGGTCGGTAGAATAATTGACCATTAATTTCACTGAAAGGTCAGGATTCACTTCCTGAATGTGAATTCCGTTGATATCGGCACGACCTCGACTTTGATCAGTATCATACAAGGTACTGACCAACCAACTTCCCTGAGACTGTCGGTTAAGAATATACCGGTATTCAAAATCACTTCCGCCACCACGTTTGCTGAGGATGAGCGGAGTCACGGTCAAGTCCTGGCTGGGGTTGATTGCCCAAAAGAATCCTTGGCGATAGCGAAAGCCAAATACATTGTCGACCCCTACTGATGGAATCAGTAAGCCCGTCTTTCGATTACTACCGAGCGGATAGCGGAATTCGGGTAGAGGGATAATCGGAACATCATTGATGTTGAACCAGACACCTTTTCCATAAAGACTGTCATCCCAGTCAAAGTCCATATCCTGAAACGTAAACCGCCATGCGGGGACCTCTCCGTCTTTTGCATCACAATTGGTAAACGATCCATCTTGAGCGCGATAGTGTGTTTCAGAAAATCTACGAAGTCGTTGCCCGGTGATGAAGGAATTCTTCTCTCGCATAAAGACATCTCCATCGGTAATCACCCCGGCTTCGGTGTTGAGGTTTAGGTCTAATTGCTCAGACCACACATCCGTATTCCGATCACGAAGATACACATGCCCCTCGGCGAATAAGTCTCCAGAAAGTTTATGGAGCGTGACATGATCGGCCGTGAGACGAATGGGACCTTGAATCACGACGACCGATCCCTCGGCGTCATAGACCTCTGTCGCCTGATTATAGTCAAGTTTGTCAGCGGTAAGCTCCACGGGAGAAGACGAAGTAGAGGACTGCTGTGGTGGCTCTGGGCTTGTCTCTTGCGCTTTGACCTGCACGGAAAAGAGAAGACCGACCAACACCGCCATCACTAAAAAACAATGTCGAAAATACCTCAATCTACAGCTCACAAAAATACTCATGTCGATGAGGACGGCTACCCAGTTTTAAGGAGATGTCTGACTTCGCCAGCTAGAAACAACGAACCGGTCACACAAATCACATCAGAAGACTTCGCTAATTGCCTCGCTAACTTCAAAGCCTCCCCCAGTTGTGGGATTGTATGCAGCGTAAACGATCCTTCTGGTACATGCTGGCTCAGCTCATGCACTGTTGCTGTCCTCGTCATGGAGACTTCAGTCAGAATCAAGTGATCGACAAACGGGCACACCAATTTCAAAAAGTTGGCATAATCTTTATCCCGCATCATAGCCAAGACAATAATCAGCCGAGCATCATCTTTTTCAAGCATCGGCATCAGGGCATTAACCAAAACCTTGCCGGCTGCAGGATTGTGAGCCCCATCAATAATTACACGAGGATGATCTTCTAGTATCTCCAGCCTTCCCGGCCACACTATCTGGGAAAGAGCCACTCGTATCACGGCCTCCTGAATAGTCAATCCCTTCATGCTCACTTGCTCCAATAGTGCCAAAGCACAACCAGCATTATTCATTTGATGATTCCCGTGAAGAGAACAAGAAAGGTGAGAGTAGTGTGACTCGACTCCTTCATAACGAAACCTTTCACCAGATTCAGGAAAAATATGAAACGCCGTCCCTAATCCATAACATGGCGCTTGACGAGAAGATGCTACCTCTCGAATTATGGTCTCGGCTTCTTCAGGCATATTGCCCAAAATAACTGGGGTGTCGGGTTTAATAATCCCCGCTTTTTCAAAAGCAATTTCAGAGAGTGTCGAACCAAGATAGGATTCGTGATCAAGCGAAATAGAAGTAATCACCACGCCCAGAGGTGTGAGGACATTGGTCGCATCAAACCGTCCACCCATTCCGACTTCGACAACGGCAATATCGACGGCCTCATCAGCAAAATACTGAAAAGCGATAGCTGTCGTAAATTCAAAAAATGTGAGAACAGTGGGAATTGTTGCTTGAATCTGTTGAGTGAGTGCAACCACTTGATTTTCCGAGATCAACTGGTCATTGACCCGAATACGTTCTCGAAAATCAACCAGGTGAGGTGAAGTATAGAGGCCGACTCTATACCCTGAGGCCTGAAGAATTTTGGCCAGAATCGCCGCAGTCGAACCTTTACCATTTGTTCCACCAACGTGTAGAGTCTTGTAGCGATGCTGAGGATTCCCTAAGACGTGTAA
>BQIX01000367.1 GCA_021604145.1 Nitrospirales bacterium | reverse complement strand
GCAACATGAAAAAATTCCCGGCGGAGTGTGGGCAGGAGTGAAACTGCTCGCGAAATCTCGGTATCTACTCGGTATCTGTCTGTTAATTTTGCTGTATACGACCCTGTCGACCTTTTTGTATTTTCAGCAGGCACAAATTATTCGCGATACCTTTGCCGATTCAGCCGCGCGTACCGCGGTCTTTGCCAATATGGATTTTGCCACCAATGCCCTCACACTCGTGTTACAAATGTTTCTGACCGGGCGCATTGTGAAAACCATCGGTATCGCATGGACGCTTTCGCTGGTGCCGCTGCTGCTGGCTGCAGGGTTTCTTATGCTGAGCTTCGCGCCAGTGCTGTGGGTCATCGTGGTGCTACAAGTGGTGCGGCGAGCAGGCAATTACGCCATTATGCGGCCTGCGCGCGAAATGCTCTACGTTGTGCTGAGCCGTGAACAAAAGTACAAGGCAAAAAACTTTATCGACACGACGGTGTACCGTAGTGGTGATGCCTTGAGTGCCTGGGTCTATGCGGGTTTTAAAGCGGCCGGCTTACCACTTGCCAACATCGCACTTATGGCGGTGCCGCTGACGCTCGTGTGGGCCGCGGTGGCATTTTTACTTGGGAAAAAATATGAGCAACTCGTGATACAGCAGTCTGAACAATTGAAGGTCGAATTATTGAAAGAATAGATGAGATGTGTGATGTGCTATTGATACCACGATGTGGACTGTGAACATTGTCTGGCATACTACGGTTGTCAGTTGATCTCTCCTGTGGGCCGACATCTTGACCGTCTGTGGGATGGGGCACGAGCACAAAGAAGAAGAGTCTTGTTGGATTCAGCTAGAATGTTTGTCTGTTTAACCATGAGGAGTGTCACCCATGCCGCATATCACTCAACTGTTAAGCGTGTCATTGATTGCACTGTGCTTAGCTGCACCGCTGCAAGCCAAAACCAATTCTGACGAAGAGGTTCAGGCGTTAATCGAGGAGCTGGGTTTGCGTGAAAGTCCGCAGGCGATCAGTACATCCCCAAACTGGCAGAAACCAGAGCGGATTGTCGTGGTGCTGCCCTCCGACCATCGAGCAACAGCATCGCAGATGCTTGAGCAATTACAAGCCGTCAGCCATGGTACGCAGCTTGTTCCGGTTGAATCCTTTGACGCATTGCCCGAAGTATTGAATGGTGCCGATGCGCTGCTTGGTCTCTGCACCCCAGAGGTGTTGCAGGTAGGCACACATCTTCGGTGGATTCAAACGTATAGCGCTGGGGTAGACCGTTGTGTCGGTGCTTCTGAACTACAAAAGAAAGACTTGTTACTCACCAACATGCAACGCGTACATGGGCCGGCCATTGCCGAACATGTTCTGGCCACATTGTTGTCGCTGGCCCGCGGTTTGCCGGAATATCAGAACTTACAACGTCAGGGGATCTGGGGGAAGGGACGACAGAGCAGCAACAACGTCATCGAAATCAAAGGTAAAACGATATTGATTGTCGGTTTAGGAGGGATTGGGACCGAAATTGCCAAGCGTGTCCATGCGCTCGGAATGCGTGTGATTGCCACACGCAATTCACGCCGTGAGGGCCCTGCGTATGTCGACTACGTTGGTCTAGCCGATGAACTGTTGGAGCTAAGCAAACAAGCCGACGTGGTGGTCAATGCCACACCGCTGACGCCGATCACGACGGGACTGTTTAATGCCCCGATATTTAACGCAATGCGTCCGACGGCATTCTTTATTAATATCGGCCGCGGTAAAAGCGTCGTGACTGATGACTTGATTCATGCATTGAAAAATGGCGATATTGCTGCTGCGGGACTGGACGTAACTGATCCGGAGCCATTGCCGAAAGACAGTGAATTATGGCGGTTACCGAACGTGCTGATTACGCCCCATATCAGTGCCCGCAGTGATCAGCGAATGCATCGCGTTTGGCTGCTAGTACAAGAGAATTTACGCCGGTATGTGCGTGGTGAACGTATGTTGAATGTCGTGGATATCAAACGTGGCTATTAATCATATTACAGCTTCCTGCCCCGCTTATAAATGAGAGCAGGTCCGACCGACACGCAGGTGCTTGTTGCAAAGCTAAATTGCTGTGTGCGTGGTGCAGACGCAGAGAACCTATCACTGGGGGTATGTCTATATTCTGAACAGCGAGACACGCAGAGTGAAATGTAGTTTGAACAATCCGTCATCTGTGATATCAAGGGTGATCTGCCCGAATCCAGTATCAGTTCCTGCCAGTCAACGCCCATGCACTTTGGCCTGGGCAAATGTTTATCCAATCGCGGTGCCCGTATCGCATCCCACATCACATTAGTATACTTTCTGTATCTATAAAACAGTATTGTGCGTACTTGTTAAGTTTGAAAGTATGTCTTATCTTGCGTATAGCCTAAAACCTTGAGGCCCGTGAGGGGAAATCCTTGGATCATCCATCATATACGCCATAGTAAGGAGACACACGATGAAAGCTGTTGGCCTATATCAGTATTTGCCCATCGAGAACGAACAGTCATTGGTTGATGTTCAGATTGATCGACCCAACCCGAAGGGGAAAGATTTGCTCGTCAGTGTCCGTGCGATTTCCGTCAACCCAGTCGATACGAAAGTTCGCGCTCCCAAAAATGAAACCGAGACAGCACCGCGCATCTTAGGTTGGGATGCCGCAGGTGAAGTCATCGCCGTCGGAACGGAAGCTGAGAGCTTTGCCGTTGGCGACCAGGTCTTCTATGCGGGTGATATTACTCGTCCTGGCAGTAACAGCGAGTATCAACTCGTTGATGAGCGTATTGTCGGCAAGAAGCCGACGTCTCTCTCATTCGATGAAACAGCGGCACTCCCGTTAACGGCCATCACGGCCTGGGAAGGCTTGTTCGAGCGACTCGGTATCTCACCACGTGGGGAGGATGCGGGAAATTCCATTCTGATCATTGGTGGAGCCGGGGGAGTCGGTTCGATGGCGATTCAACTCGCCAAGAAACTTGCCAAGTTGAACGTCGTGGCGACCGCTTCACGTCCTGAGTCAATCGCTTGGGTGAAAAAGCTTGGGGCCGATCAGGTGGTGAATCACCGAAACGCGCTTGATCAGGAGCTGAGCTCGATTGGAATGCCACAGGTGGACTATATTTTTTGCTTGAACGATACCACGCAACATTGGTCGGCCATGGCCAACGCGATTGCCCCTCAAGGACACATCTGCTCGATCGTCGAGACCCCCGAACCCGTGGAGCTTGATGTGCTCAAGAGCAAAAGTGCGACCTTTGTCTGGGAATTCATGTTTACGCGGTCGATGTACCAAACCGCGGATATGATCGAACAACAACGCCTGTTAAACGCGATTGCGGACCTCATCGATCAAGGTGAACTCGTGACAACCGTCAATGACGTGATACGCCCTATTAACGCAGCCAATCTTCGCAAGGCACACGCTGCCGTTGAGCAAGGGAATTCAATTGGCAAGGTCGTGCTTGCCGGTTGGGAATAATTTCATCCATTCCCGATAGGAAACAGCAACCCATCATCGTTTAGGAACAACACAATGGCTATAGCCAATCGAAGAGGTGAAATGAACTTAACCGGGACCGAACTCTCTTTTCATCGAGCGACCGGAGCTGTCGTTGAATGTCAAAAAGAGTTTACGTCATGAGTATGAGAACGTTTCTAGCACTCGCACTTGCATTCTTCGTCACCGCCTGTGCTAGCTCACAGGTCGCCTCCCAAAGCATTGCTCCGAAACCAGCAGTCGAACCAGCGGGACCAATCTCCGAGGTGGTTGCGACGTCTGACATCAAGTGGGGGCCGCTCAACCCCGCCCGCGGCGACAAAGGCCCAAAGGCCGGTACTCTTTGGGGCGATCGAACTGGCTCCGGGCCATCAGGCTTTCTCGTGAAGTTTGTGGACCGCTTCTCGTCGCCACCGCATATTCACAATATCACTTACCGCGCAGTGGTCATTAGTGGCCTCATATACAATGGTGATCCGAATGCCAAAGAGGTGTGGATGCCGACGGGTTCTGCCTGGACGCAGCCAGCCGGAGAAGTGCACATTACTGCTGCCGAGGGTCATAACAACCTGGTGTATGTAGAAATAGAGGAAGGACCATATCTCGTCCATCCTACAGAGGAAGCGTTTGATAATGGAGAAAAGCCAGTTAACGTGGACGTATCGAACATCGTGTGGCTGGACGCATCGAACATCACCTGGATCGATCAACTCGGAATGCCCGACGCTGCCAATGGACCAAAGATGGCCTTTCTTTGGGGCAAGCCGCAGGGCGATCAGTTGAACGGCACCCTTGTTAAGCTTCCGGTCGGATTTAGTGGAAAAATACGTTGCCGCGAGTCAACCTTTCGCGCTGTCGTCATCCAGGGGCAATCACAGTACCAGATGCCGGGCGAGACCGACATCAAGACTTTGGCCTCTGGCAGTTATTTCGGCTCGAAGGGAAAGTCGGTACATCAGATTTCATGTGAAGCGGGAGAGGAATGCATTGTTTACGTACGTATGGAAGGCAAGTTTGACGTCATCCAGGAGCAGCC
>BQIX01000366.1 GCA_021604145.1 Nitrospirales bacterium | reverse complement strand
CCAGTCCTCTGCTTCTCATCTGGCCAGGCGCCGAAGGCAAACTGTTGAGCCGAGGGCGGTAAGGTAGAGCAGTGGACGAGGATATCCAAAGATCTAATTTCATGTAGGACTCGCCGATAACTCATACGCCTTTTTCATGGTTGTCAGAATTCTACTGATGTGTGGTTTATAGGATTGATCATTCCTGTGACTTGCCGTGACACCTCGCGTTCATGGTTCTCGTCAGATTTCCTCCGCTAACACCTGAAGATTCATTGTCCTTATATCGAACATTGACCGCGGAGCAAATGGAAAAGGTCAAACACGTTATCGATTTCATTGGTGTTCGAGATATCGTGTCTAAAGAAATTGGCGCGATGTCTGGTGGGGAAGGGAGAAAATGTCTAATAGGTAGAGCTCTCGTCTGCGACCCGCAAGCCATGCTATTAGATGAACCGACCACGGGCTTGGATCTTCGAGCACAAGGTGATTTTCTAGAACTCATGGAACAACTGTCTTCGGAGAAAACGATGATACTCGTGACGCATCATATAGAAGAGATCATTCCAAGTATCAAAACTGTTGCGGTGTTGTCGAATGGACACATTCAGCAAGTGGGGAAAAAAGAAGACATGTTAACATCCGAATCGATCTCAAAAATTTTTCAAGCCAACATTTCTGTCATTCGTGATGGCGAGTATTATCGGATCGGCAAGAATCGGACATTCACGTAATTCCTGGCACCGGCTCGCAATGCTGATATGCGCGACGCATCCAGGTCGTCGCGTGGTGGTCTCTCTCACCGGATGAACGGGCCTGAAGAGAACGGCCAGGAACTCGCCCAATCTTGCTCATTTGATAGACTTCTAGAAAATAGTCACATCTACATTTTGACGTCTTTGCCTTCCCAGAAAGCGTAGACCTTCCTCTCAATACTAAGAGTGCTATTTTGTTTCTGCAATTTTGTGACTAAACGAGTTTGTTGGCTGTAGGCTTCTATCTTCATCAATTTGCATTTGAAGGAATATGATCTGAGATTTAATCATCGAGCAAAGAACCTCTACCAAATGAAGGCTCTCGGTTCTGCCGGTCGGATCGTCGGCAACCATGAGCTACGTCCCGCCTTCTCATTATTGAAAAGAGCCAAATCGTCGCTCAAACGTCAGCAAGCCAGAACGTGCCGGATTCTATGATTCACTCGGAAGATTGGCCTAAAATGGTGATCATCAGGCAGATTGCAGCCAACACCGCATAGAACACCGCACGTGGTCGGTTGCGAATCTGCGCTGCGCCCGACCACGCAATCGTTGCAGCCACGACACACTGGATTGCGTAAAAGGCGGCGAAGGCGCGTGAGGCAATCGCGATGACCTGCATCACGTTAACCATCCAACAAAAGGCGATGGTGGTCGTTCCGATCACCAAATAAGCATAACCTCCTTTCAGCCATTTGCCTCCCAGCGATTGAAGTAACCCGCCGCACCCGGCTTCGTCCGCGACGGCTGCCGAGAATTGGCTGCCGACCGCCGCGACGGTGATCATGAGCGGCAAAATCAGCGAGATGGAGCCAGCCAACGTGACGATCGCCGTCACTCCTGCATCGGCTGACGCTTGGTCTGGTGTCATCACAACCAGCATTAACGAGAGGAAGACCAAATACACGGCCGTCGAAATCAATTGAGCGTAGTTCATCGTCGCGACACGCTGCGGGGCGGAATGCTCAGCCCCGAGGAAACGCGAGGTTTCGAATCCTTGTACGACAATCAACAGTCCGAGATAAACTCGAAACGCATGCCAATGGTCGGACTCACCGGCGAGATTCGGCAACTGCCATTGGCCACTTTGCAGTAAGCCCACGTTATGGACTGCTAACCCGGCAATGAGTGCGGCGATCATAGCGAGATTGAGATTGATCGCGTAACGCTCGACCTTTTCAATGATTTTCAATCCAAAGAAAAATCCGATCGCCGCGATCGTTCCCAGCACAACCGTGGCAAAGATGGTTGGAGGGAGGCCTTCACCGTAGCCCACCTTATCAAGGCAGAACTGGGCAAGCAGTTGGATGTAGTAGGTGACGGAGATCAAGTACGCAATCGCCAGCACGTAGTGACTCGATTTTTCTATCCACTCGCAGGCCAGTGTTGCGGCATGGGTGTGCGTACGATGCAGGCGATGCTCAGAGACACCTTCGTCGTGTTGTCTCGGTCGTGTGTCCGAATCCTGTTCAGCGTGTAAGATATTGAAACGAATCGCTCCACCAATCAGCCACGCCAGTAGTAGCAATCCGGCCATGACTAGTGGTGACAGATTGCCGACCACGGATGCCAGCAATGGGGCGCAGACCAGAAACCCACTTCCCATGATCGACGCCAGTGGCGTCACTGTCGCTCTCCAACCATCACTGCGACGGATGGCCGGAGTGAACGTCAACACGGAAAACATTGCAACGGCGAAAATCAAAATCGTGGCGGTCAACAAAACAGGTCTCCAATGGTTAGAGGATAAGAAATTGACGACTTTGGTCTCTTGCCTTTTGCATGGATGACAATCCGAAAGAATTCACAACCCAGAAGCCCAGCATCAAGCACGGTGTTGGGACAGGTATCAGATCTTCTCGTTGGCGTCGTCAAAGGCTGCAAGCGGAAGCATGGCCATCGTGCCGGGATGATTCGTCAATGAAAAATTGCGTTGCCACACAGGAACTTTTCTTTTATCTCGTCCTCGAGTCGTGAGGTCGCGTTGAGGGCATCCTTGCGACCATCTTCTGCCACTGATCCTTCGTGCGTCAAGGGATGTGGTACCGATGCGATATTTGTTCGCCGAGACTCGGCAAATGGTCTAATCCAGTATCTTTGAGTATATCGAAGGCTATGATCCTCGACAGAGAGGGCGTTCGGCGATCGGGCATCAGGTTTCGATGATATTTGAGGATGTCGCGTAACTCCGTGTCCGATGCCATGAGGGAAGCGCAACCGTAGAACGGGTAGCGAAACAAAACAGTTAACTATATACAATGATGTACAAATAATTTCCCAACTTCTTGTAATTCGAGTCTGACCCCATGAGCTGCAAGTATCGCACGATTGGTATTTTTACTCAAGGCACGACGAGTCAGTGCTCATCACGTCTGCAGTGTGATGACAAACTCCGTCATCGACTTAGGCTTCATTTTCTTTTCAAGCTATCTGAAGGCTTATGAATTATTTTTCCCGATCAAGAAAAAGCACACATCCGTCAGCCGAATAAATATTGTTCCCACTGCCGCCGAAGAGCAGGTAATGTGATCATGTACTTTCTCTAAACAGACAAAACGCTTAGACCAAAACGTGAGGTTCAATGTGTGTTCTTCGACGGGAACGCCGAGTAATGGGCACAAGATCAAGCCGAACTGTTGGCTTGAGGTTTTCAAGCATCCTTACGAGCCGATCAAGAGTAAAGCGTTTTAACTCAGCATTTCGTACACGTGAGAAATCTGCAGCTTGGTACCCGGTTTCTTTTGCAGCCTGTCTCACAGACCATTGCCGATGATCGAGAATGCCTATGATTTCAGCGGCGACTTTGGCTTTTAAGTGACGAACTTCTGCATCGGGATAATTGAAATCCTTATAGACGTTTCCACTACCACGTATGACTTCTAGCTTTTCTTCTTTCTGTTTCATTTCAATATCTCCTTTAAGCGCTTGAGTCGTTCCCTTATGAGATCGATATCCTGTTTCGGTGTTTTAATGCCTGTTTTCGACTTCTTCTGAAAGGCATGAATGACCCAAATGTCCTCATCGAGTTGTAGGGCATAAACTGCTCGATACGCATTTGTTTGGTAGGGCAAGGCAATCTCATAAATACTTGCACCGAATCCTTTCATCGGCTTGGCAATATCCGCCTTCTGCCCTTCTGCAGCGATTGCGAGGGCATCGTGTATCACTTCTTGCACAGCCTTTGGAAATTTCCTGAAATCCTTGTCTGCAGCCTTAATCCAATAAATGCTCCTCATTACATAATGTTGTCATATGTGACAACGATTGTCAATTGAAGGTAGACCCTTATTGAAAGTGAACCTCAAACGGGTAGCAGTTATACAGAAATGTAAAAAGAAAAAATGAATCGATGGGTAACGTCTATAGCCCAAACCTTTTCCTGGCCATCTTGTGGCCTATGGCCGAGTGTTTATGGCCTATGTCGGCCAATAAATGCGGGTGAGCGGCAGGAGTACACGGGCTTCGGGGTCCATCTTCTCGTAGTGGGCGGTGAAGGCAATGGCCAGCTCATATTAGATTGTGCTGAGGAAGCAGAAAATTGAGAGTGTGAGTGAAGTACTTATATACTTACAGAGATAGTGGTGCGGGTAATGCGTAGGCTGAACAATCAAAAGAAACCTGTGAGTCCGTCTTTTGAAGTCGAGTCTGCCCCCTAATAATAATGGCATTGTTAATTTAAGATATATTCTAGTTCACCGTTCCATTTGGCCATCAAGAGCCTGACCGAATACCGCAACATCCTTTCGCTTTTGCTGTAACATTTTGTTTTCCGACGGAAGCGGGCCAGAAAATGCCGAAACAAA
>BQIX01000365.1 GCA_021604145.1 Nitrospirales bacterium | reverse complement strand
GAATTGGGAACAGACGGGGAACACCCTGCAGCTGACTCTGAAAAGCTACCAACCGCTTATCGTTTCGGTAGGAAATGCAACAAAGTGTGCGGTAACGGCTAATGTTGGACACGTTGAGAACCGACAAGAAGGGAAGCTATTAAACCTTTTTGTCACACAACAACGTGAAAAACCCATCAGCATCACATGTTCTTAGACGCTCGGATCGTCAAACCAAGGAACGTTTGTTCTCTCTCTGGTCGATCGCGTTATTTGCTGTTGGGATCGTTTTAGTGTTGATGGTGTTGTTTCCGAAGCAACGGATCTTTAATCAAGTCGCTCAAGCCAGCCAAGCATCGACGGTCAGTACATTTTTTCTCCTAAATCTTCTGAAAAGCAAACCTGGGGATACTGACCTTCGTTTTATGCTTGCCCAACATCAGTTTGCAATAGGCAACATGACTCAGGCCCAAGAAACTGTCACTCCATTACTCACGAGCGACAATGCACATATGCGGATGAATGCGCAGTTATTCGATCTACATATGCTCAAAACTCGTACATTTTCATTCCCAGAAACATCATCAGCCCGTCGTCAGGGCATACGGCAAATTGGACAATATCTTACGCGGCTAGCAGAAACATCCCAGGAATATAACAGTGAAACACTCTCGCAATTTGCAGAATTAGCGTTGATGATTGGCGATCAGCGTCTCGCACAATCCATGTATGAACAGCTCGGACAGCAATCAACCCCTCAGACTGCGCAGTGGTATGCCAAAGCCGCCGAATTGGCGTTAGGGCAGGGGACGTATCAAAAAGCTGCAACCTTGTATTTTTCTGCTCAGAGTCAGACGGCTCGTCAGGTGCATAAGCGTGACTATTATCTCGCAGCGCTGAAAGCGTTACAGTCTGGGAATTTACTCACACAAGCCATCACGCAAGCTGAACAACATCTGGGCGACTTACGACACGATGAAACAACCTTGTTATTTTTGGTGTCCCTTGGCCGTGCCGCTGGAGATGGCGACTTTGCGCAAAAATATGTAAAGGATTTATTGCAGATTGCATCGACGTACCATCCCTTTCGACCCATTCCTGTAACGACGTTTCTTAGAAGAGACACATACCAGCCTGCATTCGTGTTCGCACCAAATCTTGACGAAGTCACAGATTTCATTGATGCCCCAAGTTGGTCTTCAACAAATAACATCTTCCGCTACCGGACTAGTGCCATTCAAACCCAATCGTCCAGAAAAACACTGTCGGAAAACCAGACAAAATTTCGGAAGTTTGATGATCAGATGTACCGGCTTGGATATGCAGTCTTCTTAGAAAATCAGAATTTACAAGATGCCTATCAATTAGCCAAAGCGGCCGTCCAACAAGCTCCTCATCGATTAGCTTGGAGAAAAAAATTCGCTCAGGTCGCTGAGTGGACTGGCCGTCAACATGTTGCACTCACGCAATGGCGAGCGATTGCGGAGAAGAAACCGAGCCGAGAGTCTTTTGAACAGATACTGCGATTAGCCCCAGGAGCCTATGATGACGAGAATATTGTGTTCGCCCTCTTGGGACTAGGAAAACTACGTGCCTTATCGGAGTCAGAATGGCGTGCACTGTCGGATGGATTTGAACGGATAGGTAAACCGGAAGAGGCTGTTGCCTATTTGACTCATCTTCATCAACGTCAACCGAATCAAGCCTATCTTGAACATATTGCCAACCTGTACCAACGAATGGGCCAAGGAATAAAAGCCTATCGCTATTATCGGGAGCTCGAAGAACAATACGGGTCACAACTAACCTGGGCCATTCAGCAAGCACGCCTCTTGTCAGCTCGTGGTGATTTACAGAATGCCTATGTCATGTTGCGGAGTGTGAAAGATCACGCGAAAGAAGACGATGACGAATATTGGAAATTCATTGGACATTTGGCGTGGATATTCGAAGATGATCAAGAAGCTGAACAGGCCTATCAGCAATTATACGCACGGAAGCAGCTTTCAAGTGAAGGTCAGGAACGCCTCATTCTGCTTTTACGTCACACGAAACCATTAGAAGCTATTCAAGTCAGTCTTGCAGGATGGAAGACATTTCATAGTCCAAAGTTTTTGATGCACGCGTTGGATCTCCAACTACAAGAACAACAGTTTGAACAGGTGCAATCGACCTTAGATGGGCTCTTACCATGGGAGGAGGACCTTGTTGTTCATCAGGAACGGTATTGGATCATTCGTGCAGAAGTCATGTGGAAAATCGGCCAGCCATCCCAAGCCCTTCGCGCTTATGAACAGGCCCTAACCATCAATCCAGATTCGATCGAAACGAAAGAAGCGGTATTGTGGTTTTTGGTCGAACAACAGAATCAAACAGCACTGAAACACTATCTTGATACATGGCAGACTGTCATTGAGTCGAATTCGAGACTCTGGGGTCCAGTCGCAGCCGCGCATGTCGTCCTCGATCAACATCGACAAGCCCTCCCATATTTCGTTCGACAACTGAAGACTCGACAACAGGATTACCTCTGGCTCTTGAACTACGCGTCAGCACTTGAGGCGTCCTCCCAAACCGTATTGGCATGGCAGGTTCGCCAACATGCATGGACGGTCATTCGCCAGTCGCTCTTGTCTCACCCATCTCAAGCCCATTCTTCTGAAACAATTGAAGCACTCGCCATATTGACACAGAGAAAAGACCCAGGGGACACACTTCTTTCCCTGCTACGAAATGTTCGAACTCAGTTGACGTCACCTGTCATGAAAGAGCTCGTCGTCGCATGGTTTCTCTCTCAAGAAGCCTTTGATGCTGCCAAACGTTGGCTCTGGAATACCTATGCCCGGCAATTTCATAAGCCGGGTTGGGCCAAACTTGCCATTGCACTTGCAGACAATGACTGGATAGAGATTGAAGCTATCGCTCACCACTTTACAGACACATTATCGACATCTGATCAGATCGAAGCCGCGACAAGACTTGACAGGAAGACGCTTGCCCAAGAGCTAGCCTTTGATTCACTGACACGCTACCCAGATCAGGACGCCACACATATGCAATTCCAAGAAGCCATTATGAACGCCGCAGATAACGT
Organism: Nitrospirales bacterium; assembly: GCA_021604145.1. GTDB lineage: Bacteria > Nitrospirota > Nitrospiria > Nitrospirales > UBA8639 > JAGQKC01. Next base: position 1,466 of record BQIX01000365.1, on the reverse strand, counting down.
CACGTCACGCGTGATGTTTGAACAACGGCGGCCACTTTCGAGTTATATCTCAAAAACGGCAATGGCGATTCAATTAGGACGAGTTGAAGTCAAACCAGAAGCTTCGATTGCCTGGCAGAAAAGTGTTGATTCAAAAGAGTTAACCGGAGTCCCGCGAGTCGACCGTCAATTCGGACTATCGCTGGGCTACCAATGGCCGACAGGGACGGTACGTTTAACCGGGTTTCATCGAAATGCACTCTCAAATGTCTTTGGATTGAACATCGACTATGAACAGATATGGAACGAACATTTCTCGACGACGGTCACGATGGGACAAAATCAAAAGGCTGATGATTCTATCGTACTGCAGATCGGAGGTGTGAAAGATTTCATCAGAGGACAAGGTCTCTACTATTTTTCGAAACGTCAGTTCATGTCTCTCCAATTAGATTCGCCTTGGTTCTTCAGCCAAACGCGTGACGATCTTGGCCGTGGACTAGGCGTAGAAGGCGTCATTGGCCATCATATTCGACGAGAATATCCAGATGTGACGGTTCGTCTAGTCGGAACCGTACAACGTTACTGGCGTGTCAATACCTTACCGGGAAGTATGAGCCGCCTTATTCCGCATACGGACGAAGTGCCGATTCCTCTTCAAGTGATTCCTCAAAATTTCTCGCAGGGAGGAATCAATCTGAGCCTTGGAGATTCCATACGAGACGTCTATACAAAAGGCATCCGTCCTTTCGGTCTCCTTGGCTTGAATTACAACAGCGCCACAGGAATTGGTCATAGTCTTGAAGCAGGGTTGGCCGCACGATTATTCGGTCAGGATCGACTCTTACTCTATGGAAGCAACATCCGAGGTGGATTTGGACAGAATGCCACGACCACGCAAATCAATCTCCAATATCAACGGTGGTTTTAATTCAATAGGTGACACAATGAAAAAGTTTTTCTTGGTGATGTTTGGAATAAGCCTGTTCATGACAAATGGCTGCACAGTCATTGATCATTCTCGCGATCCGATCATCGAGCCACATGCCTCATGGGCGTTACTGCCGATCGTGAATCATACTGAAACTCCACAAGCCGGTCGGCGTGCTGAGGCGATTACCGAAGCCTTGCTCTACAGCCAAGGTATTACACGCTTGCTCCGCTATCCATCGACTCTCCAGGACGAGTCGTTGTTATTGGGTTCCGATCATACATTGTATGAGTCGGCATTGCGCTGGGCAAAAGAACAGAAAATCCAGTATGCCCTAACCGGGACCGTCGACGAGTGGCGATATAAAGTGGGAATCGACGGAGAGCCGGCCGTTGGCGTAAGCCTCCAGCTTCTTGACCTCAACACGAATCAAGTCGTGTGGAGTGCTGTGGGAGGCCAAACTGGATGGAGTCGCGAAGCGGTGAGCGCCGTGGCACAAAAGCTGATTAAACGTCTACTCGAGGAAGTGAGCGTCTCCTAAATGCGATTGCCCGTC
>BQIX01000364.1 GCA_021604145.1 Nitrospirales bacterium | reverse complement strand
AAAACTCCTTCCGTGCCGTCGAGACCCGGTTTAACACCGTCCGTCCTTCCACCGTAATCTGATGCGGGCCTTGCGGATAACTCGGATCGCCACTGGCTAACGAGACCTGATAGGTGCCGTTCGGCAGATCATAGTTCCAGGTTGCTGACGTTCCTTGATCAAAATGGATAAACGTATCCAACCGCTGCTCACTCACCGCCCGCCGTTCCCGCGTATTGACGCGCGTCGACCAGCCATACCCCCGGCTACGGGTATAGACGGCCCCATCATCCCGCTGATACCCCGCCGGGATTTGTGCATTCGTCGGTTGAAAATTCATCAACACCTGCCCACTCGGTGGCGGAGGGGGAGGAGAGGGAGCTGCCGCGATCGTAAAATTTATCCCTCTCGTATTATTTGCCGTATTCGTCTCGTTGTCTGCCGCAACGACCACTTGACCAACAAATGTTCCTATAGCTTGCCCCTGCAGAGTCAGAGTCAGGGATCGCGTTCCTGAATTAGGTATATTACCTAGGCCACAATTCACTTGTCCCCCTCCCCCAATTGAACAGCTTCCAGAACCGCTTGAGGCACTTTGCACTCGCAATTGAGAGGGAATCGTGACTGTTGCGGATGCATTACTCGCTCTATCAGGGCCATCATTATGAACTCGAACAGTCGCAGAGAACGTACTTCCCAACACCGATTCAAATGGATTTCCAACAACTTCCGCGCGCAAATCACTTTGATCAAAGTTGATCACAGTCAGACATGACGCGGTATTAATCGCCGGCTGCATTTCTCTGATGCTACATTGAGACAGTTGATCACTTCCGTTAATAATCGGGTTCATCAAAAAATCACTTGGCGTACCCGCACAAGCTGATCCGGTTTCAGCATCATGCGGAGCGCCAAAATTATGTCCAAGTTCATGCGCGACCACCAGCGCACGTGCGGTTCCTCCTCCCGTCACCTCATTAACACCAATTCCAAAACGGGAGTGACATAACGCATTGACATAGGCAATCCCGATCGTGCTGCCATTTAAATTTCGACCGGTAAATAAGTGAGCCACGCCCGGATGATCAAAACCGCTTGAACTCGTCAATGCGCCGAATTGCTGAAGCAGTGTTAAGGGATCCGTTGAAGTCAATGACCCGTTATTTGATAATTCCTGAATGTCGACAAGATTAATTTGGACACCAACTTGCTCACTAAAAATACCATCAACGACATTGATCCGTGCAATCACTGCAGCATTGGTCGAAGTGCCAAAGACATTTCGTTGCATGTTAGAAAATTCCACGTCTGCAACCACGGCCATATCAAGATTCAGAGTCGCACCTTCGGCATTCGACGCAACTCGCTCTTGCAACTCTTGCACAAGGGCTTCGTAATTATTGATCGGATTGGCATGCATGCCGTTGGAACCCAATCCGCATGTTTGTGCTTCCAACTCATGTGTATCCGACAAACGATAAATACCTTGAGCCGCAGGTTGGCTTAATGAAGGACCTGGAAGCGCTGGCTCGATGACGGACATTGGATCAATGACATAGGCGTCGTGACCGTCCCACATCATTCCAAACCATTCTTCTCCCACCTGCGTGAGTCGAACCCACGAATTGTCAATTCCAGCAATCTTCCCTCTATAGAGCTGATGAGTATCATCAACTTGTTGACGTTGCTGTGGCGGTAATTTGGCGATCAATCGATCATTCGATTCAAGAATTAGCGTAAAAGAGCGGCCAAAACCTTCAAATGTCCATGTCCATCCAGTCGTATCGATATCCTGAGGATCTCCGTCATCTGTTCGGCTCTCCAGCACCATCGGGGGCAAAACTTCATGATAGAGGATCTCGAACTTTTCCCGTTCACTGGAAGATTTCGTCAACTCACTTTGGGCATACGCCATTGAATGCGCGCACACCACCCATAGGCATAGAAAGCAGAATACTCGAGATCGGAAGATCGTCATGGGCACCTCCGTCGCATTGTCATAGACATTAGAGGGGATAACTCAGGATCATAGGATTATTTAAGAAATATGGCAACAGCAATCATTATCAGATAATGAGAAAAATGACCCCATGACCTTATTAGAGGAACACACTTTAGAAAACAGAATCAGAGAGAAGGGAGATTCTCTCTCTCCATACGTGACAAAAATGTTGAAAAAGGCACCAGCATCGTTCTCGCCCTCTTGCCATCCGAACGCCACTTGGCCTCTGTGAGGGAGGCTGCGTTGTGTCAGCGAGATGATTCTGCAACGTTTGGATTGGTTACGCGAGAGAGCCGTGCTCACGGATAGCATGCTTTGCGCGTCACTTTAAAACTGCAGGTCGTCTGCTCAAGAGCTGGGATGGCTTACAGAAAGGTAGGTATCGCTATATGCAAGATACGCTCTCTGATCGTCCTCAAGGCTACGGCCTTGCTGGGTTAGTTCACATTTCCTTACGTGAGAGCGAAACAATCCAAAGATGAGGCAAGACGTTGACAACCACTCCCTCCTGTTCAAGGCGCGGGTCTCAACACAAAGAAATGGAGACTATAGGAATGAACCACTCAACAACGCCATGACAAGAAAGGAGGATTGCCGAAGAAACGCTTAAGCAAAAAGTAATGTATCTTTCCTAGGCACGACGAATGACCACGACTTGCCCAAGAAGATGAGAGGGGAAAGAGGCCGGAGGATCGACAAAATCTATTCGAGATCCAACACCTTGAACCACACGAAGTCCGTCTGCAGTCTGAACAACCCCCTTCACACGTAACGCATTTAGTGCAGAAAACCGTTCTACAAGAATGCGTTCGTCAACCCCAGCATCTATGGCTAATATATAGCTGTCAAACTTTTCATGCACATGATCATCGAAGCCACATGTCTGCCGAACAGCACGCCGCTTCGCGATATCCTGCGGATTGGGAGGAAACAGGATTTCGGAGTCCACGACAGCATTCACACTTCGCACAATCGGAGTGCCGGGCGCCAATTCATGAATCGTCGACTCCAATTGATTAATTTGGCTGCGAGGGATCAGGTCAATTTTATTCAAAACAACAATATCAGCGGAAGAGACTTGCTGCTCAAATGTTCCGGCTAAGTCTCGTCCCTCTAGCACCTGCTCAGCATTCACCACCACCACAGCCAGGCTCTCTCCAGCCCATGCCGACACTGGTTCTCGCCAAAATGTCGTCAAGGTATCAAACGGCAACGCAACACCAGAAGTCTCAACAATCACACGATCAGGCTGCACACGCTCATACAAATCTTGAAGAGTCGTCAACAATTCATTTGACAGTTGACAACACACACACCCCCCCTCTAATTCGACATATCCTCCAGGGTTATCACTACTCAAGAGGGCTTCATCGATACCAAGTTCTCCAAACTCATTGGAAACCACTGCAAGACGTTGTCCCGTTGCTTGGGCTTCTTGCAACAACCCACGAACAAGCGTCGTTTTCCCCGCACCCAGAAATCCCGAGACGACAAGGGCCGGAATATTATTTTTGACTTTACTCATATCATCCTATTCTTTGAAAACAGAGCACACAATCTCTGCAAATACCGTACAGACGACACCAGGGGGCAAATACAACCAGCACTTGAATTGTGCATACTGATTGATTGCCAATGAAAATATCACGTCCTACTCTTGACTGATTTCGTAGACCAAAGTCACCGACGCATGAATCGTGAGTTCTCCAGGTGTGACCGGAGTGGATCCTGCATTGTCCGTAGCCATACTCATCATCGCTCGACCTCTCGTCGTTCGTCGGGGAAGAGTAGAAGGTCCGCCTTCGGTCACAGCCAGAATCCGAGTCAATTGAACATTGAGCGCCTGTGCGAGAGCTTGAGATTTTTCACGAGCATTTCGAGCAGCCAGTTTAAGCGCTTCCTGTTTTAACGGACGTTCATCCCGCAACGCCCACGTAATGTGAGAAAAACGATTCGCACCCGCCTGCAGAGCACTATCCACGACACGCCCTACAATCGGAAGGTCCCACACTTCAACGGTCAACGTATTCATTACTGTGTACCCAATAATTTTGGGAATTTCCGGCATAGGTGACGGATTGGATTGCCGACGTAATCTTGGAGGATATTGAGGCGTAATGGACAGAGAAGAGGTTTGCATACGTTCTGGTTTAATACCGAGTTTCTCTAAACGATCCATGACTTTCTTCATTCTCTTACGATTTTCATCTTGAACTTCTTCTAAGACCTCACCCGCCGTTTCGACCGAGAGAGAAATCACAGCTTTGTCAGGTTCGGTCTGCACAGTCCCTTCTTCAGAAACCGTTAAAGTTGGAGGCTCATGAGGATTTTCTGCACTCCATGCTTGCTCGACTCCTAAAATTAAAAGGACAACCAGGATAAATCTGAATAAAAACTGTTTCTGACGATATCGAATCATTGACAAACCCCGTGGAAGTTCATAAGAATGGGGACTATGAATTCATCCCCTGCCAGTTCACCTCAGTTAACTCCCGCTCTCCCTGACCGCCAATGCCGATGGTGTCAAACCATGATGCGAAAGCGGCTCGTTGGAGAAGGTCGTTTCATACACTATACCTGTCCCAAATGTATCTTCCAACATACTTCCAAGCGCCTAATACCCGAAT
>BQIX01000363.1 GCA_021604145.1 Nitrospirales bacterium | reverse complement strand
GCCTCCGAGCTTCATAATCGCTCCCTTCCCAAACGACTTCTCAATTTGAGTCAGGGCGAGATCAAGTGCGCGCTTTTTCCCATCTTTTTCGGCAGTCTGATTACTCATTCGTGGTCCTTTGGTAAATGAATCGTCGTGTCGCTTCTAGGTGTACGTAGAGGTCTTTATCATACCGAACCTCGAAGAAGAGGTAAATGGGGGCGTCATCACGAAAGAAGACGTATATCCCCTGAAATTCGGACTTAATCGTTGAAGATACCTTTGTCGGAGTCGAGAATCCACCGGAAGCTGAGAGTATTCTTTTAGCGTGGAACAGCATTTTGGCATCATTTTTCTGAATTCAGAAGAATATGCGTGAGTCGAAAAAAAACACTGTGTCTAAGGCAACGGTAATGTGGGCAAATGGCAGTATACAAGTTAACAGTTTGATGCCCATTAATAATCGTGTGATCACTGATTTACTTTTTGCCCAACACTTCGAACGCATCAATCTTGAGTTTCGCGTGGCCGTCCTCCTGTAAAATCCAAAGCTCTTTTGTAATCACGCCATACGCTTTGTTCATTTCCCATTTCGATGTGATGACGGCAGCCTTCGCATTGATGACCTCGAGCGTTGGACTATCATAACGCACCCCTGTATAGCCCTGTGAAATCAACTTTTCCCAAAACGACTGAATATTGTTACGACCGGTAAAGGTTCCAAAAGGCTCCGCGATCATGATGGCATTTTCTTCATAGGCACTCGCACATTCTGCGGCATCACCACTATTGAACGCCTCCCCCCATGCCGCACTGGCCTTCTGCACGGCGTCGACTAACGTATCCCGTTGTTTCTTCGTCACATCTACCGCGTTGTGCTGCGGATTCTTGAACACTGCCCCATGTCCTGGAACAATCCAGACTGACTCCTGCAACACCAATTGACGAGATTTCTTGAGATCATCGGGATCTTCTGCTAACGGATCCTCCTGGGGCTCCAGCTCTGGCCCCCACCACAAATGCGTGAAGGCGTACGTACCTTCCGTCGTTTCCACTAGTAAACTTGCGTCCTCATCTGTGTGGCCAGGAGTGCGAACGACCTTGATTCCAGGAGCCAATTCATAGTTATCCGAATGATCTTCCCAGAGGTCATCCCTATATGATGCCCAGAAGTCAACAATCGTGGCCTCAGGAAATAGCCCCAAGTGTGTCGTGTGGTCTGGATGGTGGTGACTGATAAACACATGCGTCACATCTTTCAGGGCAATGTTTAATGAATGAAGGGTGGCGAGTATATTGTCCCAAACCTTGGGCGCCGTCATTCCTGGGTCCACTATGAGCACAATATCCTCCCCTTGCACTACCGAGATCGTACTGGCCACTTTGCGCGCACCATCTGTTTGGGCACCCGGGAGAAATCCGCGGCCGTCAATTGGCTGCACATAGCCAGGAGTCAACACAGTCACACGATTATCAATAGTTTCGGCATAGGTCGAAACACCACTCACCGTCCATAAGCCAGCAACCACTATCGCAATAATCATTTTCATAAGACCCATCTCCTTGGATATTGAGAAACACTTGAACAAACATTAGATAAAATGCCTATAGCCGATTCAAATGACTTCCGATGTTTGAGGCGTAGTATTACGCTGCTAGGCGACCTGCAACCAACACCCTAAGCGGAAAAAAGAATTCAACATTGGCTGCCCTTCCGTGATACTAGGGGTATTCAACAACCGTCGCCTAGGCTTTCCTTCCTTCACTTAACTGGAAATTAATTTGGATTCGCTATAGATCTCGAATGTTTAAGCACCCGCCTTTCCAAATGGCAATTCCCACAACATCGAATAGATGGCTCCATGGGACGTGAGCCGACTTTGATATAGACCGAGTCTATCGACGAGGACATTGCCGAATACACATTTTTGTTTGAGAAGGTCAGATGTTTCAATGATCCTCCCAATTTCACGAGTGTTAGTTTTGATCCGAGACAGCGTCAGATGAGGATGATAAGGCCTGACCTCCTTCGCATAGCCGAGAGGACTCAGCGCCGACTCGACACATGCCACCAGTACGTCCAAATGATCAACCGCACCCGACACACCTACCCATAGAATTCTCGGTTTTTGCAATGACGGAAAACCTCCTAGACCTTGGATCCTCAGCGAAAATTGCGCTGTATCCGCAACGACTTCACGAAGAGCTTCTTGAAGAACCGACACTTGCTCGGGCTCAATATCACCAAGAAATTTAACTGTCAGATGCATGGAGTCTGACGGCACCCACTTGACTGGGAGAATCGAAGCAACGTGATCTTGAAAGTGATCAAGAGCTTCGCGAATCTCTGAATTTAGACGTATGGCTAGAAACACACGGATCGACATGGAAGCCGCCTATGACTTGGACTTATGCAAGAGATACAAACGGAGGATATTCAGAGCGGCTTGAGACGCGCGCATTTTGACATCCTGTCGATCACCGTAGAATTGGAAAGGCTTTGCATAAGTCCCATAGGGTCCAGCAATTCCAATAAACACAAGTCCGACAGGTTTGCTCGCCGTTCCCCCACTCGGGCCGGCAATCCCTGTGACACTTAACCCCACATCCGCTCGACTTTGCTTGCGTGCACCAACCGCCATGGCTCGAGCGACTGGCTCACTCACAGCTCCATGACGATTCAGCAGTTTCCTAGGAACGGCCAAAAGATCTTGCTTGGCTTGGTTGCTGTAACACACAAACGATCGATCGAGATATGCGGAACTTCCAGCAATTTGGGTCAGCCGATGTCCAATGAGTCCGCCAGTACAAGATTCGGCTAACGCTAAGGAGAGCGATGCGGATTGGAGTTGCTGTCCCACAACAGTTTCCATTGTGTGTTCGTCTTCCGCATAGACACTGTCCCCAAGAGTTTGACGAACCACAGAAACAAGATGTTCGAATTCAGAGAAATTTTGATTTGTCGATCGACCTGAGCCCGGACGGACCCAAGCTCGAAGGACCACGGTGACGCCCAAGACCGAGGCAAGGAGGCTCAGTTGGACTGACTGGTATTGCTGAATACTTGGTTGAAGCCGATCTTCAACCTGCAACTCCGTGAGTCCGACGGTCGAGAACATCTTTTGCTGCAGCTTGGTTGACTGTGAAACACGTGATGCTAACCGTGGAACTACTTGGACTTTGAACATCGCTTGGGCCTCTTTTGAAACGCCTGGAAGTGCTATGATTACGGAGCGCTTCCATTCAAGAAGAAACCCAGGGGCAGAGCCAACCGGGTTTTCAAGCATCTCCGCTCCGACGGGAAGAAATGCCTGACGAGAAACCACTTTGGTCAACGGTCGTCCATGAGCGGCATACCGTGTCTTTAATGCCGTAAAGGCCTTTAGACGTCGCCGCAACTTCTGACCTGTCACGGCGGCCACGGCTTCCCGTGTACAATCATCAACCGTCGAGCCAAGGCCTCCTGTAACGATCACCACATTGGCACGACGAACTGCAGTGGTGATGGCCAGTGCAATGTTCTTTTCACTATCGCCGACAAGCGTCTTCCACTCCACTGCAATACCACATTCGGCCAGACCTTCAGCTAAAAAGATGGAGTTCGACTCGAGCCGACCGCCATGCAGGAATTCTGATCCAATCGCGATGATTTCGGCCCTCGGGTTGTTAAGAGACACGATATTCCTTTCTCACAAAAACCTGTTAATTTTGTTAAACAAACTAAAGAGAACAACGTTGGTCAGTTTATGGAATTTCAGAGAAATCCAAGTCAAAATGGATTTCGCCGCCTTCTCCAGGAAAAACTGAAATCGTTGTCGAAAGCAAGGGATTGATGAGGTCATAGGGAAAAGAAGCCACTACCTTGGCTTGATAGGGCGGATCATTGGGCCACGCGTCACTTCGATGAGCTTGAGCATCAAATCGAATTTGAGTTGGTTTAATCAGACGTTCCCCCTGTTTTAGGACCATATAACTGTCTTTTCCAAATTCAGGAAATGATCCAAACATGGTCACGCTCACTTGAAGCGCTGAATCTCTACTGACTCTAGCAATATCCTGTTCTGTCGGAGATTCAGCACGAAACGCATAGTGCGCGGAAAGAACCGCAAGCCCACCAAGTTTTGTCATAATAAACCCATGCGGTTGCAAAGTCTCTGCTGAGCCAAACCGCCAGTAGAGTTGGGACGGAGGTGTCTTTGACTGTACCGCAGACTTACCCAGAGATATCGCTCTTTGAATTTGTTCGTTCGTTGGGTCTACGACGATGCCATAAGAATCTTCATTGGCAGCGAGTGTCGCCACAAGAAGTATCAGAAGCTGCAGGAAGTTCCTCATAAGTATAAATATGAACACAGTAATGCAATCACACGATGCGGATAACAAATCCCTCATAAACTGTCAATTGAACCCCTTTCAATTAATAATAAAGCAAAACATTAATTTCATAAGATTTCACATAAATGAATTTTCAAGCAGACCGGCTTGTTCTTGCATTCCTATTTTCCTATGAAAATCCCTCAAAACGTAGAGAAATATTGACAAATTTACAAGAGAGGTGCTAGATAGGCTTTGTCTTTAGTAAAAATAGTTTTTTACACCAATCCTGACATCGGAGTCGGAGGAATTCTCATGGC
>BQIX01000362.1 GCA_021604145.1 Nitrospirales bacterium | reverse complement strand
CAAGTGGCAATGCTTCCGTCGTCGTCGCACAAGCTATTGACTAGGGCGCCGAATCATCCTTAATTAGGAGTAAGCGATATGAAAGGCCCTCTTGTTTCTACAGCGATTCTCCTCGTGGGAGTCTATATCTTCTTGGCATTTCTTCTCCCTCTCGTGACTGCGCCATTGCCTGCTAGTCTTATCTACTTGTATTTGGCTATTACGCTCAGTGGCGCCATGATTTATCAAACGATGAGCGCTGGTGGGCTTGAAGCGTTTATGGGCCCAATTTACCGATTCTTATCTGGAGAAATTGATGGACCAGCGAAGATGGCACGGCTGGCTCTTTTGGTTGTTTTTCCTCTTCTTGTTGGGTGGCAAACCTATACTAAATTAGCTCCTAGTGATTTACCGCCGGCTGAGAACAGAACCATTCATCCTGCACCTCCAGGTGAATTTGTGGGGTTAGCCAATCCCTATCCTGCGAATGAACAAAATATCCAAGAAGGGAAGGGGATTTACGCGGCAAACTGTTCACCATGTCATGGTCCGAATTTTGACGGAAAAGGGTCGGCCGCGCCAGGGTTTAATCCACCACCAGCAAATTTTGCAGACCCAGGCACGATCGCACAACTTCAGGAATCCTATTTATTCTGGAGAATCAAAAAGGGTGGCGTTGGGCTCCCGATTGAAGGTATGCCTTGGAAGTCGGCGATGCCACGATGGGAACATGAGTTAACAGACGAGAAAATTTGGAAAGTCATTATTGGAGAATACGATGGTGCCGGGCAATCTCCAAGAACATGGGAAGAAGAAGAATAAAGGTTCAATTGGGTTAGGTGATCTGATGTCATATAGGTATGAGAATATGAAACGCTGGTTGACGAATGTACAAAAAGGATTTCCTCTTCTCCTTATGAGTATTCTAGTGGGGTTGTGGCTCAGTCCTGTGTTTGCCAGTGACCCACCTCCGGATGGTGCTCCTGCCAGCGTCTCGGTTCGTGTGTATTTGTCTGAAGGGGCTGTTCCGATTGATGACCCACAATCTTCAGCCTGGGACTCGGTGCCAGAATCTGAATTTAATTTAGCCCCACAGGTTCATTGGCCAGACCGTCTGCAGGAAGCCACAGTTAAATCCGTGAAAGTTCGTGGTCTTCATGATGAGCAGAACATTGCGATTCGTGTGGAATACCAAGATCCGACTCAAGATCCCGCTGATGCGGCTGCCTTGGAGTTTATGGTTGGTGATCAAAAGGCTCACTTTGCTCATGGACAAGAAATGCTCTTAGTCGAAGGCGGACCAGTCAATATTTGGTATTGGAAAAACGAAACTGGAGAAGCGACGGATATGAGTGCCAAGGGATTTAAAACGCTCAAGCCTCAAGCCCAGCAAGATGTTTCAGCTAAAGGAGTCTGGGTAGATGGTACGTGGACGGTCGTGTTTTCACGACCACTTCTAACGAATGATGAGGAAGATATTCAAATCAACCCGGGGACATGGACGAGTGTCGCGTTTGCCTTTTGGGACGGAAAGCTTGTCGATGGTGCTGTAAAAGAGAAGGGAAGCCAAAAAGCCGTCTCTTCTTGGTGGTCTATCCGGGCCGAACCCGCACCAGATAATTCCATATTTTTGTATGTGGTTATGGGACTTATGATTGCCGCAGCATTTGAATTTTTCCTGGTTAGAAAACTTCGAAAAGGACAGGCCGTATGAATCTCTCGCAGCAGTCTTGGCGTCAGTGGGTATGGCCGTTCGTGGTCAGCTTAGGTCTCTTGTTCATCGTCAGTGGTTGCGCCATGTTTGAAGATGAAGAAACAGCCAAGGGAAAAAAGATTTACCGTCACTACTGCATGCATTGTCATGGAGAATCAGGAAAGCAGGGAGAAGGGTTTAATTGGGATAGCCTTTCTAGCATGGATTTTCCACCTCCAAAAGATCTTTCTGATTCATCAATGAGTGACTCGATTTCAGATGAGGATATTTTTAATGCCATTTCCCGTGAGATGAAAGATACCGCTGACCCTAAAGTGGTCGATGATGTGGACTACTTTGGCGTGGCCACAATGCCAACATTTAAGTACACATTGTCTGAGATGGAAATTTGGAGTTTAGTCAGATATGTCCGGTCGCTGCATGGAGGGGATTTTACTTTCGATGTGAATGCTCGGCGTCAACAACTTGAAGCAGAGCTTGAATCGGCGACTCAGGAGCTGGAAACGGCAACACAAGCGCTTGAGGCGGCAGAAACTAAACGTGACGAAGAGATAGAAGCGGCAGAAGCCGCAGCTGAAGCCGCAGGTGACGAAGATTTCGAAGCAGAAGAAATAGAATTACCTGAAGAAGAAATTGCGACCGAAGCGGCGATTAAACATAAAAAAGCGAAACTCGCATTCGAAAGTTTTGCCAAACGTCCTAAGATGACAGTGTCTCGTCCAGATTTGACTGTGAGCGACGAACAACGTGCAGAGTTAGAGAAAACTGGGAAGCATCTCTATTTCAATAAATATGGGTGTAATAGTTGTCATAGTATCGAAGGCCAGGGCGGTCTTGTTGGACCTGAACTTGATCGAGCAGGGTTCCGTTTAAATGATACTTGGGTCTACAAATGGCTCATGTATCCTCAAGGAATTAAAAAACATACTCGAATGCCAAACCTGGGTTTCAATGATCAAGATGCAAGGGCCGTGACCGCTTACCTTGGGACACTTCGGGCTCCTAAGCCTGATAGATCCATCGCTTCTGGTGTTTCTGAAGAGGTGTCATCTGAATCCAATCCAGAATGATAGGAGGATCGCTGTTCCTATCCAGACATGGTGCTTAAACATTTTAAAGTAGGTGCTGGAAGACTGTTCTATAGTGAGTGTCCAAGATTGATAGATTACATATGCGCTAATTGCTGCAATCCCACCATAAAACTTAAGTCCTAAGTCCATCAACCATCCTGCCATCCCTAAAAACAACATCGTTAAAACCGAAAATACTCCAACTCCAAGCCAAACATAGGATCCAAAGAATATTGCCGATGATTTGACCCCAATTTGAAGGTCATCTTCCTTATCCTGTAGGGCGTAGATAGTGTCGTAGGCAATCGCCCAACATATTGTCGCAGCAAATAGCAGCCACGCGGTGATATCAAGCTGATTGCGTACGGCAGCCCAAGCCATGATACTCCCCCATCCGAAAGCGACACCTAATATGAATTGGGGGATATGGATGTAACGTTTTGCATAAGGATAAACGGCAGCAAGAAGTAGAGCGATTGGACTCAGTGCCATGGTGAAAGGATTTAAAAACCACACCAATACAAAAGCGAAAAATGTGATCAGCGATGCCAAACCAAACGCTTGAAGAGGAGTGAGTGCTCCGCTGGCTAACGGGCGGTGTTTTGTGCGGTAAACTTTTTGATCGATCGATCGATCGGCCAGATCATTAAAGATGACGCCGGCACTGCGCATGAAAAACGATCCGAGGGTAAAGATTGTAATGAGTATGAGGTCGGGTTTTCCTTCAGAAGCGAGGGTCAATGCCCATAAGGATGGGAGCGCAAGTAATAATGTTCCACTTTGATTCTGTAGCCGGATTAGTCGGGTATAGGATGATAGTGCCGATGGCTTTTGAGGAGATGGCTCCGGAGAAGAGTCTGTTGAAGGGGAGGGAAATGCGTTGACCATCTTCCGGTCATTTTCCCAAATAGGAACATACGTTCGTTAAATGGCGAGCATCGTTTGCTCGAACATAGCCGATGTGGGAAAGGTAACGAGTGGAAAAGAGGCGTATGGTGATCATAGAACAGTGACTATTTTACGCTAAATCTCGTGATACAAAGGATGCGTTCTGGATCGTGTGACGGGGCCACGACAATCATCCAATCGCCAATGGGATTTCCGCGACGCAAGGATTTTGAGCTCCACATTCGATAGCCAGGTGACGGTCTAATCGGAAGGTTCACTTCAGCTATCGTTTCCCAGCCGTCTTCCAATTGTTGATGCCAGGTATGGCGAATCGCGCCTTTCGAGGTAGAGGCAATCCGTGTCCAAAAAAATATTTTTGGCCTGGCCAACGAATTAACAACTGGGAGGTCGGATTGACCATTTTTATCTTTTTCGCAATGTACCGCTGGCGACACCGAGGAGGCCGGTTCTCGATTCTGAATGGAACTTGATAACGAAACCTCAAGAACTTCAAAGTCCGCCCGAGCATATGTGCTAGGTAGAATGCTGCTTCCAAAAATGAACAACGACAGAAGAACACGCACGACGACACCCCAGTGAATAAGTAGTTCACAATATAGTGAATAGTGCCCTCAACTTAGGATATTAACCTTTTCTTGTCAACGACTATCTCTGGAGAGGTTTTCTCAAGAAGCAAGGAAAGAAAGTTGACGCCTCTCCCTAAAGAACGGTATAAAATGTCTACGGTTGTCCAGCATCCTGCAATTCTACAAGGACTTCCCATTCAAAGTCTTAGCCCTTCTCTTTTTGACTAGACAACGAGCCAGGGCCGGCGTAGCTCAGTGGTAGAGCAACGGTTTCGTAAACCGTAGGTCGGTGGTTCAATCCCACTCGCCGGCTCCAGTTTAATCGTATCCTCCTACAAATGACCGCCTCTGCTTCGACGGAGGTATTTCATCACTGGTGACGTCAGCCAGGC
>BQIX01000361.1 GCA_021604145.1 Nitrospirales bacterium | reverse complement strand
GGGGCGGGTTGTAATGCGGTGAATACGATGATTGCGGCAGGACTCAATCGAGTTGAGTTTGTGGTTGCGAACACGGATGTTCAGGCTCTGGAAAAGTCTGAGGCCCCGTTTAAGATTCAGCTAGGTCCAGAGCGGACGCGTGGATTGGGTGCCGGCGCGCGACCGGAAGTAGGGAAAGAAGCCGCGATGGAGAGTGAGGGGCAAATTCGAGATGCTCTCGAGAATGCCGAAATGGTCTTTGTGACTGCGGGAATGGGAGGAGGAACAGGGACCGGTGGAGCGCCAATTGCTGCCAAAATTGCTCGTGAGTTAGGTGTGTTAACGGTGGGCGTGGTGACGAAACCGTTTCAGTATGAAGGTCATCGACGAACGGCCTATGCAGAAGAAGGCTTGCGTGAACTAAAGAAACATGTCGATTCGTTGCTGGTGATTCCCAATCAAAAGCTTCTGACCTTAGTCGATAAGAGCACTCCTCTTCTTGAGGCATTCAAGGTTGCAGATGATGTGTTGCGGCAAGCGATTCAGGGCATCTCCGATGTAATCACAACGCCGGGCTTTGTGAATGTTGATTTTGCGGATGTGCGAACCGTGATGAGTTATTCCGGGCGAGCGGTGATGGGATTAGGTGTTGGGCGAGGCCCGAGCCGGGCGAGTGAAGCTGCCAGGCAGGCCATCTCGAGCCCTCTACTGGAGGATGGAAGTATCGCAGGAGCGCGTGGTCTTCTCTTGAACATTTGTGGAGGACCGAGTTTGACTCTGCATGAAGTTGATGAAGCTTCGACGATTGCGAAGGAAGCTGCAGATCCTCAGGCCAATATCATTGTGGGGCAAGTCATCAATCCTGAGGCAGGCGATGAAATTATCGTGACAGTGATCGCGACGGGCTTTGAGCAAAAAGATACTGGGTTTACTCGTACTCAGCAGCGAGAGGTTGTCCGTGAGACTCCCCCGCCTCCACGCGAAGCTCCTACTCTTGCCGTGAAGCCAGCCGATGAGCCCCTTCTCGCACCTGTGGCCAATGACCGTGGATATGCGGATGAGGAACTAGATCGTCCGACGTTCATGAGGCGGTACGCTCCAAAACGGGCTCATCAAGAAAATGGGAACTTGCTTGTCGATGACGATTGGGATGTGCCAACCTTTTTGAGGAAATCATCAGATTCATAGGCACATAGCGAAGATCAGCTTTACAGAGACAGGCTCCTGAAGAGGGCCCAGCCTTCAGTAAAGGTCAAGGACGTGGACTCTCTCTCATTCCCTGAGTGTTTTCCTTCCGAGCACGGTTTTGTCCATTTTTTTGGAACACGACAAAGCCCGGCTGCTCTCGTCAAGACAGTCCAAGTGGGACAGGTCACACCTGTCCCACCGGATTACCCCAGCGTGATTACAGTCAAGCAAGTGCACGAGAAAACAGTTTTGGTCTTTGACGAACCGCTTGACGCCAATACGACGATTGCTCAAGAAGGGGATGCGCTCGTCACCAGACAGCCGAATGTTCTCTTAGTCGTCCGCACCGCTGACTGTGTTCCCATCCTCTTTGCCGATCTGAAGTTGCGTGTGGTGGCGGCGGTTCATGCCGGATGGCGAGGTGCCGTGGCTGGCATCGTAGGAGAAACGATTTCCGTACTGAAGCGACAGTATGGGACGAAAGAGGAGTATCTTCGTGTTGCGATTGGGCCTTCGATTGGGGTTTGTTGTTTTGAGGTTGATGATCCAGTCATCAGCCCCATTAAAGCGAACTATCCCTTTTGGAACAAGGTGATCATGCCTACTTCTGCAACTCATGCCAAGGTGGATCTGAAAGAACTCATACTCCAGCAGTTACAGCATGAGGGCATAGCGGTGGCATCCATTAGTCGGAGCGATGCTTGTACGCAATGTGATGCGGGCAAGTATTTTTCTTACAGAAGAGAGGGACGGGTCAACGGAACGATGCTGAGTGGAATTATGATAAAACCATAAGATTGAAGATCCTCGAGTGACGAAACGGCAGTTTCGGACTACAATAGTATCAAGGCGAATTTGATCTATGAATTTTGAATGATAAAGACGGCACCTGTGTCTTGTTCAATTGCTGATAATATTCAACGTGTTACACAGTCGATTCGAGAGGCAGCCCTACATGCGGGGCGAGATCCTCAAGACATTCAATTAGTCGCTGTCACGAAAACGGTTATGGCTGAACGATTACGACACGCATATGCAGCCGGCATTCGGACTTTTGGAGAAAATCGACTTCAAGAGGCTCAGCAGAAACAAAAGTCCTTGCAGGAACTTGTTGATGTGTCCTGGCATTTTATCGGGCAGGTCCAACGTCGAAAAATTAAAGATGTGGTTGGACAATTTGACCTCATTCATTCGGTAGAAAGCCTTGAGCAAGCAAGAGTAATGGACAAACATGCGCATGATAT
Organism: Nitrospirales bacterium; assembly: GCA_021604145.1. Classification (GTDB taxonomy): domain Bacteria; phylum Nitrospirota; class Nitrospiria; order Nitrospirales; family UBA8639; genus JAGQKC01. The sequence continues at coordinate 2,228 of BQIX01000361.1, read as the reverse complement.
GGGAATCACACAGGGTATTTTGTTGCAGGTGAATGTCAGTGGAGAGCCGACGAAGGGTGGGTTTTCATCGTCTGACATGTTGAAAACCTTGCCGGAATTTGAACGTATGATGCATGTGACGGTGAGAGGTCTCATGACGATACCACCGTGGTCTGAAGATTGTGAAACCGCACGACCCTACTTTCGTGAACTGCGTGAGATGGCTCATACTGTCAAACGGCGAGATTTTCAGCGTACGAGGATGGATGAACTGTCCATGGGAATGTCCCGGGACTTTAGGGTTGCTATAGAAGAAGGCGCCACAATCGTACGAGTTGGAACGGCTCTCTTTGGCACCAGGAACTCTGTAGAATACATATAGACGATCGAAAGAAGGTTTGGCTCACGAGGCCGTACTGCAAGGAGGGTTATGTTTATTGCCGGCAATATACTCGAAGGTGTGGCACATGTGTTGGATTGGATTTTAACCATCTACATGTACATCCTCATTGCGCGTGCGCTGATTTCCTGGGTGAATCCTGATCCCTATAATCCCATTGTGCAGTTTCTCAGCCGAGCGACGGAGCCCGTCCTTTTTGCAATTCGACGACGGTTGGGATATGGTATGACCATTGATTTTTCTCCGATTATTGCTATCCTCATCATTATGTTTTTGCAATATGCCGTCGTTCGTTCTTTGTTTGAACTGGCTGTACGGATGCATTGAGAGAGTTCATCATGAAAATAACGCCACTCGATATTCAACATAAAGTATTTGATACACAATTTCGGGGATATGAGAAGCGGCAAGTCGACCAGTTCTTAGAGGAAGTTGCAGAAACGGTTGAAAGTCTCACGCGAGAAAATACCGCACTGAAAGAGAAAATGTCGTCCAAGGACGATGAGCTCGTCAATCTCAAAAAAACCGAGTCCACCTTGACGAATACGTTAATGTCGACACAGACTTTTGTGGATCAATTGAAGCGGGGAGCTGAACGCGACGCGGAACTGGTGGTGAAAGAGGCCGAGCTGAAAGCCGAAGAAATTCTTGCCCAAAGTCGAACCGATTTGATGGAGCTCAGACGCATGATTGCGGATCTTCGTCGCCAGCGAGCTCTTGTTCTCGAGCGGTTGCGTTCAACGTTGGGCGCATTTCATCGCTTGATCGAAGTCGAAGAACATGCCGATCCCATTCCTGACGTAGTTGAAGAATCGGCTTACAATGCCGATCAAGAAAGCCTCCCAGAAGTCTAACTCATTCTTGTGCAAGTTCTAGATCAGTGTCCGATGGACAAGACCGATCCCATCACTCGGGCATTGCAGACAGGAGTCGAGGCCCAGGTTTTTCCCGGTGCCGTCTTATTGGTCAGAAGTCATGGGGCTATCCAGTATCATCAGGCGGTCGGCCTGATTTCTCGTTCTACTCCCAATCACCCGACGACTCTGCATACCATTTATGATCTCGCCTCATTGACGAAACCTTTGGCTACGGGAACCGCCATTCTTCGCCTGGTCCAAGAGGGCGTTCTGAAGACCGAGCAAGCAATCGGTTCGATTTTGCAGGAATTGCATGGAAGCTCAATTGAACATGCAACTATTCGTGATCTGCTGTGTCATCGATCGGGCCTACCGGCTTGGCGGCCCTATTATGAAAGGGTCGTGCTTCAGAATGGAGCGTTATCAAAAGACACGACTAGGCAAGCACGTTGTCATGATGTCCTGAGAGCTATTGCTCAAGAACTGTTGGAATATCAGCCTCGAACCAAGAGCGTGTATAGCGATCTTGGGTTCATTCTTTTAGGACTGGCGATTGAAGCCGTCACTCAACAATCGTTGAGCCGGTATTGTGCGGAGCGAATTTTTCATCCCCTCAATGCAAGCACGCTCGTCTTTAGAGAAGATGCCGGGTATTCGTCTGTTCAAGAAGGATCATTGTCGGATATTGCCCCAACTGAGCAGGAAGCTTGGAGAGGACGGCTCTTGCAAGGTGAAGTTCATGATGGAAATGCTTACGTGCTTGGTGGGGTGGCCGGGCATGCCGGATTGTTTGGGACGACAGAAGCCGCCAGTATCATGTCCACGGCTTGGTTGGATGCCTATCATAATCGCCATCCGTTCTTTGACTCCAAACTTACTCGCCAATTCACTGCGCGACAAGAAGAACCCCAAGGTTCGAGCTGGGCCCTTGGCTGGGATACACCGTCTCAACCTTCATCCTCTGGAAAATATTTTTCCCCTTCTGCTTTTGG
>BQIX01000360.1 GCA_021604145.1 Nitrospirales bacterium | reverse complement strand
CGGCACCATGAGTATTATCAGTGGATACTTATCCGTGTTAGTGCTTGCGCTCTATATCAATAGTCAGGACGTACTCGCTCTCTACAATAATCCAAAGATCTTATGGCTCATGTGCCCACTGCTTCTCTATTGGACTAGCCGAAATTATCTTCTGGCTCATCGAGGCCTGTTAGATGATGATCCACTGGTCATTGCGATGAAAGATCCGCAAAGTTACATTATTGGTGCAGCGATGGGGATTGTGGCTCTCTTAGCTTTATAAAACTATTCATCATGCAAGACTATCAATCATGGGGCGGTTACCCTAAATCAAATCCCAAACAGGTACATACTATGTCCTGGCGACACGAATCCATCGCATTCGAAAAGTGGGATACACCCGTTCTTCCTTATGCCTATGGCCGAAGCTATGGTGACAGTTGTCAAAACGATGGAGGGATCTTACTCCTCACCAAAGGACTTCAGCGCTTTCTCGCCTTCGATGCAAAACGTGGCATTCTTCGATGTGAAGGGGGAGTATCACTTTCGGAAATTCTTGGATGTTTCATCTCTCGTGGCTGGTTCCCACCCGTAACACCCGGCACAAAATACGTCTCCGTTGGAGGAGCCATCGCGAACGACGTTCACGGCAAAAACCATCATCGGGCCGGGACATTTGGATGTCACGTACTACAGTTTGAGCTCCTTCGTTCAACGGGAGATCGATTGGTTTGCTCTCCTGAACAACATTCGGATTTATTTCAAGCGACGATTGGAGGACTAGGACTTACTGGCATCATCTTATGGGCCGACATTCAATTAAAGCCCATCAGTAATCCTTTCATACACACAGAAAAAATTCAGTTTTCTTCACTTGATGAATTTTTTGAGCTCACAGAACAGTCAGATCACACAGCTGAATACACGGTGGCATGGATTGACTGTCTCGCTCATCGTCGACACCTTGGCCGAGGCATCTTTATAAGAGGAAACCATGCTGGAAGCGAAAACCGACCAACGCATCTTCCTCCAACAAAACGCCTGTTCTCGATCCCATGTCATGCTCCAGCATTTTTTCTCAATCGATACTTACTGAAAGTTTTTAATACCGTATACTTTCATCACCAACCAGCACGTCCAGCTCAAGAAATTGAATTCTATGATGAATTCTTTTACCCATTAGACCGCGTGCAACACTGGAATCGGTTATACGGTACTCGTGGCTTTCTCCAATACCAATGCGTAATCCCTACTCAGTACGAACGTGAGGGAATCCACGAACTCCTCTCAATCATTAACGAATCGAAGCAAGGCTCTTTCCTCGCCGTTCTGAAAAAATTTGGGAATGTGAGATCACCTGGACTCTTGTCCTTTCCTCGTTCGGGAACAACCCTGGCTTTAGACTTTCCTTTTCTGGGGGAAAAAACCCTTTCTCTCTTAGCCAAACTGGACCAAATAGTTCGGAAAACCGATGGAGCCGTCTATCCCGCTAAAGATGCCCGAATGTCAGCTCAAGACTTTAAGACATACTTTCCTAAATGGAAAACCTTTTGTCGATATACCGACCCAAAGTTTTCTTCGGATTTTTGGAAGCGCATCATCAACACAAGGGAACCTGATTCCTCAACTTTAGAGAATCCACCATGCCTACACACGCACCGCCTCAGAGAGACATCGGGATGAAAATATTAATTATCGGAGCCACCTCTGCAATCGCTCAAGAAACTGCAAAGTTACTGGCACAAGACAGGACCGACATATTTCTCGTTGGAAGAAGTCAGGAAAAGTTATTAGCTCTCGAACAAGACCTACTCGTACGAGGAGCCAGGCAGGTACATAACATGGCCGTAGATCTTTGCCTCCTTGATCACCACCAACACCTTATTGATACCGCCATTGATCGGCTTAATGGCCTTGACACTGTGCTCATTGCCCACGGAACCCTTAGCGACCAACAACACTGCGAACAAAGTGTCTCCAAAACTTTACAGGAACTGACGACGAATTGCTTAAGCACCATCTCTCTCCTCACTATTCTTGCGAATTACTTCCAACAACAACAATATGGCTGTCTAACCGTAATTTCTTCAGTCGCAGGAGACCGAGGGCGTCAGAGTAATTATGTCTATGGAACAGCCAAGGGAGCCGTCAACATCTTCCTCGAAGGGTTACGAAATCGCCTGACACACGCCAACGTGAACGTTGTTACTGTGAAACCGGGATTTGTTGATACTCCCATGACGGAAAGGGTCAAAAAGAACCTATTATTTGCCGATCCTAAAACAGTAGGGAAACGGATCTACCTAGCGTTACAGGGAAAGAAAGATATTGTCTACGTCCCACTCTATTGGGCACTTATCATGAAGACGATTCGAGCAATTCCGGAACGTATCTTTAAGACATTGAAACTCTAGAGGAAGAACCATTTCAACGGAGTCAATGAAGGAGACCAGGTTCGTTCATAGCAATACCGTTTCACTTTCATCATACTTTTTACCATTGATTCTTACCGACATACATCACCTAACCTTATCAAAATACGGCTACCTTCAATCCGCAACTAAGTGGTCACAGGGAGAATACGATTAAAAATTTCAAGAGCTATCTCGCACACGCAAACCAAAAATCTTTGACGTGTAGATGTTCAAGTATCTAAAAATTGACCTGCTCTGTAATATCAACAAACTTGTAAGGGTTCTCCCAGGTTGAATAGTAGCTCTTATTCTCAAGGATCTTGAAATCCGTGCCAAAGTAGGCATTGAATACCAGGCGAAACGTATTAACCGGAGAAATATCATTATACGCAGGACGAAACGTCATCCCAGGCAGATAAAGTGCACTAAAAATCGAATACGCTTCATTGAAATTTGTGTTCGTTGCGCTGCCCCAATCTAATTGCATTCGAGACCCATGATCAGCCTGAAGTATGATGACTGGGTCCTCTGGGGAACGATGTAAAATTTCTCGAATAGTCATTGCAAGTTTCTTGTTGAGATAGTGAATCTGCCTCGGATAATTCTTTAAATACTCCTCCCTTGTCCCGCCTTTTTCGTAATAATGAGTCCCATCAACTGTTTCGTACTGTCTTTCCGGATCGATTGGCTCACCATTTTCCCCAAAGACAAACGGTGGATGAGGAGCCAGCACATGAGCAAATGCAAAAAGTGGCGATTTCAGCTTTGTAAGAGTGGGCAACGTATCCAACGCATACTCGATACGCTCTCGATGGGCCTGATAAGCCAACGAGGGTATTGGCATATATTGAGCATCATCAAGTTGCTGAGTCACATAGAATATTCCCAACAATGGCGTATACCGTAGTAAAGTACCAAGGAATTCGTCTATCACAGGTTTACGAGGAAGTACGATGTCAGCCTTTGCCATATCAGTAAAAGCCATTCCAGAGTCAAAAGAGACAAACGTGTAGCCATATGACTTCAAAAAATCTACCACCCAGTTATTCTGAATCCTGTCACGTAAGGGAGTGCGGTCATGAGATGGAATAGACTCAATGTCAAGCAATTGATCGACATAATTCAAATTTAGTGAAGCCGTTAATGACAACCAAGTTTGGGAATAGTTCGCATGCGCTCTATCAGAAACATAAAAATTATTTTGTCGTAAAAAACTGAGAAATTCATGGTTGTCATAGTTAAACACCTCTTGAAGAATATCCTGTCTGGTATAGCCATCAATCATGATGTAGTAAATATCAGGAAGCCTGGATGGTCCCTGAACCTTATTAGCCTCAAGCGTTAATTTAGATGATGAAAAGGATTCTTCAGGGCTCTGCCTCATTACTGCAGCAAGGAGATCACCAGGAATTATCGACATACTGATAAAAATTAGCCCAATGACATTGCCAGCATGGGATAGGAAAGTGAGATCTTGTGCCGTCCGTTTGATCCACCAAACCCAGCAGAGAAACAGAGATGGCCAAAGAATCAATAACAAAACATAGCGGTTAAATAAGGAGACGTCATTTGGCAAGAGTTCAAGCGCATGACCAAACGAAAAAAAAAGCAAAAAAAAGAGCGACACAGCGAGACCGGACTTCACAACGTCCTCAAGAAGGAACCCCAATAAAAGCCAAATGCCTATCAAGAGCACTACAGTGAACTCTAGCGGAAGCACCAATTGTCTGATGGTCACCTGACCATAGTTATGAAAAAAAAGAAAGATGGTGGGAAACAACGCGAACAAGACAGGATGCAGAACAATGCTGCGAATTGACTGTTCACGAGACTCTGCCGCTAACTTCACAATGCTGCTACCCTTCTTTTCATTACATCTTCTCGGTCACCTTGAGAAAATCATAGGGGCGGCCCATAGTCGAAAAATAACTCTCGTCTGGGAGAAGCGGTAAATCCTCATCGAAATAATGGTTCAGAATAATTCGAAAAGTGTTGACTGGGGTAACATCAGGGTATAAACCAATTGGCTCATCATTTGGAATATGATACGCATTGAGAATTGACATACGTTCTTTCAATGACGTTTTCTCTACATCTTCCCAATCGAGGTCAGCGCCTGGACCATGATCGGACTGCAGAATAATAATCGTTGGTCGCTCAGCTTCCGAAAGAATCTTCAGCAATGCAGTTTTTATGTATTGATTAAGTGCTTTCAATTGTTCAATGTAGCGAGCTCGATATTCTTCGCT
>BQIX01000359.1 GCA_021604145.1 Nitrospirales bacterium | reverse complement strand
AGCCCAGCTTCCCAAAACACTCGTCCGGGATACAGTCCGTAGCACCGTCAGTGCCACCCGCGAAACCTGGGCAAAAGAAAAAGCCCATTTTGATCTGCCATCCGATATCACCAAAACAATCGACGGACATATGCAGACCATACCCCTATAATCGGGGAATCCTTCTTTTCAGCAGCGTTGAACAGCGGACGGACATTTCTTCTGCCACCTCACCACAGAAATCTCTGTATCATAAAGAAAGCAACTTGACCCCTTTTCCTGAGTGAGTAGGAGTAATGACCATGGCTAGCCCTGTTGCACGTATCAAAATTGGCGGTGTCAGCGCCGCAATTTTCAAAAACGAAGGAGAGAAGGGCGTATTTCATACCGCCACGATCGAGAGAAGTTATAAAGATGGTAACGAGTGGAAAACCTCAAACAGTTCTGGCACTAAAGACCTTGCGGCCTTATCCGCCGTATCACAACAGGCAATCGCGAAATGCTTGGAATTTGATGAAGCAGAAAATGCGGAGGACAAACTCGACGAAGCAGCGTAGTTCTCACAATGTCCAAAGAGGCATTACAACCCGGCGCGGCTTTTCGTTTTCAATCTGTGTACCTGGAAGACGATATTTTTTTGTCTGACCATTTGTGTACCATCAAGGCAGATGATGGCTTGTACAGGCGGTTTTACAGAGTAGGGTGCTTCATCCAGCCGGAATGGTATCGGTTTTCTCAGAACTCGCCGTTTATAATACGAGCCAAAGAATTTGATTTTGTCTGATAACGGTTATTGTGGAAATTAATTCCTTAAAAATATCCACCCTAGAAAAACAATTCCAGCCGCCCACAGAAAAATAATCATGGCGGCAGCTACCCAGTTCTGAGGCAATCGGCCATCCTTTTCCGCTATAGAGCGATGTTCGGCCATTATTCCAGGGGGTAGGAGACGAATCACCAGTAGGAGGCTAAGTGGCAAAAGTACCAAATCATCAAGATAGCCAATAATCGAGATAAAATCGGGGGTCAAATCAACCGGGCTTAAAGCATAGGCTACGACCAATACAGCTAACAGTTTCGCATACCAAGGTACACGGGGATCATGGGAAGCTAAGTAGACAGCGTGAATATCTCGCTTTACCACTTTTGCCCACTTGCGAAGTTTGCTTATTGACATGGAAATTTATGTGGTTTCAGACTGAGTGATAATCGTCATTGTGTAAAACACTCATTATTGATGTCACGACACGGACTGGAATAAGTCGTATGGCAAGAATCGCAAATTGTTGTTTTCAGATGGAAACCGTTTCGCAAATGGCTGTTAGTATTTTAAAAAAGATAAATGAAAAATGGCGGTGCTAGTGTCACAACGTAGTGTGTTTATATTTACTTTTTTAATGGTACTTTCAGTTATCTTCCTCGGATCTTTTCATTACGCAAAATTCATAGATTTGAATTTTGCAGTTCGTGGGTCTGGCATGGGTTCCTCACTCAAAGAAAATGACTACATTGCAATGGATTTTGCAGAAAACTTAAGCGGAGGAGATATTGTCGTTTACAATCCTCCAGTCTCAACTTTTGAAGGACATAAAATACCTAAGCCACTGATTGGACGAATAGTTGCGAGTGAGGGGGATAGGGTTTATATAAGAAATGATGAGGTTCTTGTTAATGGGAGTGAATTAGTTGAGCCATATGCAATTATCGATACTCCTGGTGAATTTTATACTTCCACTCCTGTTGGTGTCCCCTTTGATCATTACTATATTATTCAAGATAAACGATATCGATCATATGGTTCTAATATTTTTGGCCCAGTACCAAAATCCCATATTTTAAGTAAAGTGTTAAATGTTTATAAAAAAGGGAATTTAGGATTTAAGCAATGGATAGAATATACAACAGGGTTGATTTTGGGGTTATTATTTTTTATAGCTCCATTTGTCTTTTTTCGAAGAGAAAAAGCCATAAAAAGTGTAAAACTTTTTATGATTTCACTAATGATTATTTCTTTCGTAGGATTCTTAGTTCTCGTTGGCTCTGCTATATTTGATGAAGAGAAACAACTCAGACTTTGGATGAAACCGATAGAAACTTATCATAATATACGTGGATGGATTAAATTTATTTTTCTAGGGTCGGATTTGGCAGTATTTTTTACTGTAGTTTTTGCATGGGTGGGTGGTGTCTTATCTTTGAGGGAGGTTTTTTTAAAAAAATAATTGCTGAGCGATGCGCTCATATTCTTTATCGTCCTGAAATTGTTTGATATCGACAACTAAACTGGAAAAGGAGATCATTCACGAGCTGAAAACGGTTTAAGAGTGATAATGTATCTTACGGAAAATATATCTTTATTTTTCTCTAAAAAATGACTATTGTGTCGAACTCTTTCCGGTGTACTCTATGCATCCAAGAGGTTTGAATTTGTGAAATATGGCTAAAGCGAAAGACTTTGTATACTCGACTCCACCGCTTGTTGAAGTCATATCTGAGGTTAGATGGGAAACTACACCTGTAGAAGCTATTCCCGGCGCATCAATCGATCCTCATTTTTTAGTATTCAATAAGAAGTTTTCTGATCGGTTAAAAAAAACAGGATTTGAACACGTTCAACGTGTTGTACCAGATGGAGTTCCTATAGAGCTAACGAGCGGAAACCCGATTTTTAGGTTTCGAAAGGCTAAAAATGCATGGCCTTTGTATCAAAGTGGCCCCGGCTTATTTACAGCGAATATCGTACCGCCTTACAAAGGCTGGAAAGAATTCAAAAAGTTTTTAGATGAGGGGTTAACCCATTTATATAGCTCTTACCCACTCCCGAATGAATACTTACGTATTAAAAGGCTGGAGCTACGGTATATGGATGCGTTTCAGGCCAAACATGGTGCCATCAAACGCTATCCTGAATTCTTAGAAGAGCATTTAGGTATAGTTTTACGTTTGCCGAATTTGTCCGATAAGGAGGCCATGGCGGCAAGCTTAATTGGTGACATCCATATTCCTTTGCCAAATATTGATAACAGTTTGGGCATAATTTCTCTTAAAACTGGTCAAATAACGAAGAATGACAAGAAAACTGAGGCTATCATTATGGAATTAATCATTCGAAAGAATGAATTTTCTCCACAATTTAACAAGCGGAATATAGTATCATGGTTTAATAAAGGCCACTCTTTGCTACATAAGTGGTTCGATCAGGTGTGTAGTGATGAGTTAAAGGCGACATTTGGAGAAAAAAGGGAGCTATCATCATGAGTGCAACAACCGTCAACGAAATAGCACCAATCGTAATGATGCCGCCTATGCAAAACACGAGCGTGAATGCCTCCGAACGAATTAACGAACCAAATGGATACTCGTTAATAACCACGCTTTTACTTCAGACAAACAAAGCCTTGTTCACGAGCAATTTATTAGATTGGTGCCAAACATTCCGTTCTTTAGAAAGAGCCACACATGATACAACAAGTTTGCCAACGATATTAGAACAAGTTTACGTTTCTTCCAGTCATTCAGAGGCTCTCAATAAAATTGTGCGAATTAGAAATTTGATCTCGGATTGGGACAAAGACTTTCAAGCTCCAACAATGGAAACAATCACCAATTCTCTAGAAATCGCCGCCCTTTTTCCTATTAAATTTCCTGTCCCCAAGATATCCCTTTCTTCTGATGGTGAAATTTCTTTAGAGCTTATTAAAGGGAAAAAACATGCTGTCATCGATATAGATGAAGAGGACGAATTTTCTTATACCTATTTTCAGCGCGGGAAGTTTGTACCGGGTAAAGAAAAGGCAAAACTTCCTTTAAATAAGCTTCCTAAAGATTTGTTAGAGTATTTCGCCTCGTAATGTCTAAAGATTGTCCGTGCGAAGCTACTAAACAAAGCAAACACTCTCCCAGCAAGGTTTCTAATACTGAAACGTTGCTATTCGTTTTAATTGAGCCTCATAATTACTCACAAAATGACATTACTCCTGTAGCATTCTCAAAAACGGAGTTAAAGGAATCTAGGGTTTCTGTAAGTAGAAAGAAACACACCACGAGAGAAGTTTTGCAGCAGGAAGTAATTGACGTTCTTCTAGAAAGAGATTCTCGGAGGCAGCTAGTCGGAATTTTGAAGGCCGACTGTGGAAATGTACGGAACCTCAAAGCCGAGGAATCAAAAAACAGGCGGGCTTGTTGTGTCCTAGATGATGGCACGCTCAAAAATATAGGGCATGCTCATTTGGGATTTTCTGAAATAACCAAGCAGCAACCCAAAAATTTACAAGCAGCAAGCAGAAGAAATCTTATTCTGTTGTTTGGGAAAAAGCTCACCATCGATGATGCGTATAATTAGAACTCTTCCTACTCCACTTTACCAATGTGGATAACAAATAGGTAAAGCTTCAACTTCCCTCCTTTTCTCATTTATCCTTTCAGGATGAATATCACTACGTCCTTTTATAAAGTTGCGAAACCGCCACCACGTCGCTACGGGCAAAAATTCACAAGCCCGAAGTTTCACCCAGGCCTCAAAAACAATCGACACTTTAACATCCCCAAGCCCAAATGGATGAAGTAATCCCCTCCATGTAACAGAATGCCGTAGTTAGTTACATTTTGGGATAATGTACGTATGGATTTTTTATCAGGTAGCGCCTAAGAAGTATGCTGTCCAACATATTGGTC
>BQIX01000358.1 GCA_021604145.1 Nitrospirales bacterium | reverse complement strand
TTCTTTCCCCGTTCCTGTCTCACCTTCAATCAACACCGTCGCATCAGTCGGGGCAATGTCCTGGATTCGTGTATACACATCAGTAATGGCGGGACTTTTTCCCACAAGATCAAAGAAACGATTTTTTTCAGTTAAGACCTCACGCAGTCCCTCCACTTCGGTCATGTCATAGAGAAAAAAAATGGTTCTCTGTGAATCTCGAGGATCTTCCTGAACATCAATTTCTAATGAAATACGCTGCCCCCTCGGTTGTTCAATTACGACAGGCACTCTACAGCGTTCACGAATCGGTTGCCGCACCATGTCATAAAGAGCAGACTTATCGCGTTCCGAAAAAGCCGGGATGACATCCCACAGCTGACCAACAACTTCCGCTTCATTTAGTTTCAAGAGCTCTTGCGCAACAAGACTGACAAAGGTGATACGGCCCTGGGCATCAGTCATGATCGTACCTAATTGCAGACGATCAAGAATGACCATGAGGTCGTCACGAAGTTGTTCGCTCCGTTCGAGCTTTCCGCCCAATGCCCGTTCAACTTGTTTGTGTTCTGCCATGGCCTGCTGATGCTGCAACCCGCCTTCTCTTGCAGTTTGGAGCACCGTCTGTAATGCAAGTGCACCACCTCCAATTCTTTGAATCAGCAAAATCTCCATTTCAGGACTTGCCACGACCGTCGCTTCAAATTGATAGTCTGCGCCATCAGCCCCCTGTTCGGACCAAATACCAGAGGTGAGCTGTCCGCTGGTTTGACTATCCAAAAACTCGTGAACCTCTGGCAAAAAATGCTGTAAGAACGGAGATTGCAAGTCTGGTTGAATCGTCGGAAATTTTTCAGAGGTTTTCCCCAAAAATACCCGATACCACTCAGGAAGAGGGTGGAGACATTGAAATGTTTGAGAGGTTTTTTCACGCTTCAGCACAAGAATTGACAGCGCTTCGATCACTCCGCTGAAAAGGGAAAGCTCATTCTTCATGAGTGAAGAGTCATGTGCGTGTGAGATGAATTATTCATACACATAGGTCGTTATGGACAAACAGTGGGTAGCAGGAGTCTTCGGCACGGTAGAGACCACCACCACACAGCCTACGAATATGAAGAAGATTTGGTCGTTTGCGTCTGCGTCAAATAATAGGCCAACTGTCGTCTTTGTTGCTGAATCGCCATTTCTGTCGCATCAAGTAACAATACCCAGTCTCCTGATTTTCCTGGAAGGAGATGAAGATCAAGAAAATGCTTGGCATCAAATTGAACAAATGGGATGACCACTAACTCACCATTTAAAGGGAGAAGTCCGTGCAAAAAACAGACATACTCCGTGATCGTTTGACCTTTCTTGCAAGACTGCAGACCATAGTGCCCTAATGCCCCGCCAGCCTCCAGAACATGGCAATCCTGACTTACATAGAAATAACCTGGAAATCGGCATGTGACAATATGTTGGAAGAGATATTCTCGTACGGGGTAAGGATAGGACTCCATTTATTCATCGACCATATCTTTGGCAAGGGTAAAAAATGCCTCCTCCACGCCTTGCCCAGTTTTGGCGCTCCCTTCAATCACGTTCCAACCGCGAGCCTTTAACCCTGCAACAGCTTCTTGGTCAATTTCCCATTGATCAGACAAGTCAGTCTTATTGACAATGACGACAAATGGCACATCTCCGAGAATCTCTTGCGCCATCTGCTGAAGGCCTTCCACAACACCAAAGGTGGGTTGACGAGTGCCATCGATGACTAACACATATCCCGATGAACCACGCAAATACGATGCCCGGATTTTTTGAAACTCATCTTCTCCGTGCAAATCCCAGAGAATCAGCGTCATCGGCTCCCCTTGGATTTCCAGGACTTTTTTGTCGATCTTGACTCCCACCGTTGTATGATATTTCTCGGAAAAAATCCCTGAGACATATTGCTTAACAAGACTGGTTTTTCCCACCGCAAACGCGCCTAATAGGCACACTTTCTTTTGAAGCATTCCTCTAAACCCTTTCCCTACTCTCGCGCAGCCTCGATGAACACCTTCATTGAGACACGGCGTGCTAATGCGGGGTCGTGAATAACCTTGCCAGATACGTCGTTCACCAGTTCAACGGGGATCACAACTGTGCGTGTCAGTGCTTTCAGCGATAAGGCCTTCCACACGGCCTGAGATCGCGCAAGCCGTAACTGTTTGTTTCTCGATTGAGAACCTTCTTGACTTGATTGCCCTTGAATCTCGACCCGTACCTTTTGTCCCAAACTTTCCGCAAGAATATCGAGTTCCAGTATCTTTTTTGAAATAGCCAACAGATTATCCTGGTTCGCTTGAGACAGCCGGGCACTGCCTTTAGCAAAATTGAAGTGCTGGTGTTCAATCTCCTTTCGAAGTGCTTCAAATTGTCCCATATCTGTATCAATGAGATGTTCAGTGACAACCTCCGTCAAGCCTGGCGTAATAGTCTGAAGACTGTTTATTCGACGAATCCATTGATGCGAAGCCTGCCCTGAGATAATAAGACGCGTATTCTCAACCTTGAGGTCAACCGATTCTGGCGGTTGGAGTCGTGAGCGGACTCTCATCTCAAGAAAGTGCGGGGAGAGTGCAAAGTAGGGTTCAAACTCAAATTGGATAGACTCAGCGTCCAATCCTGCTTGTTCAGCCAGCACGGTTGGCTCAACGGAAAGCGGGTCGCGAAGTCCGTTCACAATGGTCGTGCCATCCTGATCATCAATAGAGGTCACATTGATACCTGCCTCTTGAGTGACAAGTTGGCGGAATATCGTCCAACGTTGATGATCGACGTAGGTCCATCCCCCCCAAAACAAGAATCCCGCACACATAACAATCAGCAGACCCCAAAGAACCGGAGATGGCTTCGAAGAGCCGCCTTCAAATTGGGCCTGAAGGCACTCCTCAAGTTGCGGACGAGTCTTTTCAAACAAACCTTGATTTCCATTGAATGACTCAAGAGCATCACAATATGTCACATGCACAGATTCAAGAACCTGTTGAAAAACCTCACGCAATTCATGCGGCGGAGTCCCGCGAACCACTCCGGCCAAGAGTGCCTTGGAGCCTTGTTCAATCCAGACCGTCAGTTCCCCTACCCGTAGAGATTCCAACGAATCAGAATGCTTCCCTCCGAATGAATCGTGCACAAAATCCTGAATGGCCGTCAGCATACCAGAGACCACCTCTTCGTCTTGGATAGCCCCAATATCAGCAGCAACATGCTGAAGGAGTAGGCCCGTTTCTCGGTGGATTAAAAACACTTGTTCAACTCGAAACTTGAGGGTGTGAAGAAGCACAATTTCTGCAAACGGTTTTCCAGTCCGCAACGATTCCACTCTCCACTGAAGACCTTTCCAAGAAACACTATGCTCAAGTGTTTGATTGAGCGATTGCACCATCCCCTGTAATGCACTAAAAATGGCTTTACGAATCGCAGGTGCCATAATTGGAGAAATCGCATCAACGATGATACGCGGAGACTTCTTAATGGAATGAATTAAGACTTCCGTTAAAATAGGCGAGAGCGATGAGGCAAGCTGAGCGTCTTGCTTCGACCTCAAAAGAATCGCATCAGGCAACACACGACTGACATCTTTTGCTTGAAGAGCCGGATCATCCAAGCGGTTTTGTAACTGCTCAAGTTGGGTTTGTTCAGGAGCGAGAAGAATATTTCGTAACTGATTGAGCGCTTCTATTTCCGAATCCGAAGCCTTGGTCTCAGGGTCAGTGAAAATGCTATCAGAAGGAGAAGCCATAATTAGAATCCCCGGAAACGTTCAAAATTCGTGACGTACCGCCTTACCTTACGTAGAGAGACACCGTACAGCACGAATGATTGATTGACGAATCAAGGGGATTACTCGTTGGTGGGTAACTTAAAATCATTATTCAGCCGCAGAGCTGACTCCATGAACATTTCAGCAAGAGAGGCTCGATCCAGCTTTTCTCCACGAAGCTCTTCAATAGCATTTTCAAACATCACAGAAAGGTCCGTGCTTTTTTGTTGAATTTCCTGCGACAGATTTTTATGCTGTTCTAAGACTTGTTGACGTAATTCACGCTGCCCTTGAATAGCCTGGTCATCGAGCTGGGCCACTCGCTCCTGAAGCAGTTTCCCCAGATGTCCAAGCTCACGACTGAGTTCGCTCAAAGACTCGGTCTTTTCCTTCTGTTCATTTTTCATTCGACTCGTTAAGGACTCAACTTCATTTTTGACGTACTGCTCAAGCGAGTCAAAACGACTCTTGAGGTCATTGCGTAATTCAGCCGCTTCCTTGAGTAATCGTTCCTCTAGGCGAGTAAATCGTTTTTCATACTCCCGACTTTGCGCACCAAACAAAATGTCCCGAACCTTGTCCAAGCTTGCAGTACCGGCATGCTCATCGTCCAACATTTGTCCATCCAATTCATTTCCCTCAGACTTACGTGTTTGAACGGATACTTTTAATTGGCTTGGTTGACTTTTACGACTTAGGCTCATCGTCATGCTCCCTGGCTATGGATAGACATTTTTTTGTACGTGAAGGCTTTAGGCCTCAGATTCACGCAACCAAGAAATGGTTAACCCCATCAACACAAACACATCATGGAATTTTAACTATGGCTCGTCTCTCTTAAAGATGATGGAGCATCCTATCACTTAAGGGTTAAGCGAACAAGCTATGG
>BQIX01000357.1 GCA_021604145.1 Nitrospirales bacterium | reverse complement strand
TTAGAAAAAGGTGTGTTCCTTATCGCCACACCGTCCTTGCGAGACCCGAATTTTCGGCAGACCGTTATTCTTCTCTGTGAACATGGTCATGAAGGCGCTCTCGGAGTCGTCATCAATCGCCCCACTGAAATCAATATTACCGAAGTTCTTCCCCAAATACCGATCATTGAAGGGCAACGGCATTATGTCTTTACAGGAGGACCAGTTCAAAAAAACAGTTTACTGATTTTGTATCGTGTTCCAGAAGAACCATCTGATACCCATCATGTGGTTGACGGCGTTTACTTAGGCGGAAATGTCCAAACACTTGAACGAATTTTAGAACAACCGTCAAACAATGAGGCATTTCGTGCATTTATGGGATACTCAGGCTGGGCACCAGGGCAACTGGAAAATGAGATGCAGACAGGTTCATGGTTGACACTCCCTGCCGACCCATCCTGGGTCTTTGAGAAAGATCCCGCAGTGTTGTGGGGAGAGATTATTCAATCATTAGACGAAAGCTATAAAATCTATATCGACATGCCTGTGGACCCGACCTTAAATTAAGTCTTGCAGTTCATTCTTGATTGAACAAATTGTCTACTCTGTTCCCGCTCGACTTTTTCTTCAAGCCTCACATTTTGATTTCGACGTCGTGACCGGTTCCCAATTCTAACAGTGACAGAACAATAACGTACAGCACAGCCTATGCTCATCAAACAGTCATTTTGGTGAAATGGAAGTGACAGGCAAGAGTGACACGAATAACCAAGGGGCTCTGAGTGAAACAGCAGAGAAGCGACTATAGATGTCGTATTGATTGCCTCATAAGGCTCTCGAAGAGTTCATGAACCTTTTGATTTAGACTCAAATAGGGATGACGTTCAGTTCCTTCGAGAGAGTGATGTTGTTCATCTGGCCAAAAATAGACAATCATCGTATCGTGACCTTCCAGCAACTCAGGATACGTTAAGACCTTGCTATCCAACCCTCCTTTTCGAACAGCCTGGACAATATCGAAAAGCGTATGTTTATGATAACGCTCTGAAAAAAATGTGCCGTGCGGCAATGGGGGTGACGAAGTCCAGCCTTCAGAAAAAGGCTTAACATGGAGGGTCAAACATGCTTCGGCTTCAAAGAGATACGGAGAGAGGCGCCCATTGCCAACAGGCCGGGATTGACAATAACGTAGAACGTGCCCCCATATTGAAGTCGAGACTGCTGTCACGAAAAAATAGTCTGATATAATGGATGCTGTCATACCCTCCCTGCCATAGGCAGGCCTCCTACTACAATACGTGACAAACACTTCAAATTGAGTAGACTCATCTTAAGCCGTGACCATATTGTACATTTTCTGACTTGTTGACATTATCCAATTAGATACAGAAAAAATCAAAATTCTTCCAGATCGATAATTCGTCATGCGAACTCTGGAAACTGACAGACGGCATAGCCAATAGAGTAAAGTCAACACTATATCAAACACTTAGCACAAAACCGATTCTTTCTTTCCTTCCTAGGACCAGACTTTGTCGGTACACTCTATGCCTTTACATCTTGCTCAATTTTCATTATTCGATGTATTACCTCAAGATTAAGCAAGATGTAAACCAATTTCCACATATGAATGGGGTTGGAATTATAAAAAATAATTCCTTGCAGACCATACAGAAAAATTTCTGATCCGTTATCCACAAAACAGCACTTCAGGGAGTCATGGGGTGAGAAGACTTGAGAGAATTTTTTTATCGTATTTTCACAAAGCCCTATGAGGATGAAAGCACTTGGGAAATCGTCTCACTTAGATCATGAAGTAGAAGGGGTTTCCATAAAAAGGCTCGAATCCCCAAGTCACGGGCTTTTTCTGGCGTCATTCTCGGACTGTACCCCGTGCAAAGGATAATGGGGATATCCGCTCGTCGATGCAATAATTCCTGTGAAAGAACTTCACCCGTCATGTTTGGCATCGTTTGATCGGTGATCACAAGATCAAAATCTTCCGGCGCTTCACGAAACGCTTTTAAGGCATTGACACTGTCAGTCTCAACTCTCACGGAATAGCCAAGTTGTGTTAAAATTTCCTTGCCCAAATGAGCAATAGACTCCTCATCCTCAACAAATAAAATACGTTCCCCAGAACCAAGCTTCAGTGAGACCTCATTTGATCGTTCCTGTATAGAAGATATATTGAGTTCAGGTAAAAATATCGTAAACGTTGTCCCTCTACCCAGAGTACTCTCGACTTTGATCCCCCCATGATGGTTTGACAGAATGCCATGAACAACCGACAATCCAAGTCCAACTCCATCACCAGCATCTTTTGTGGTAAAAAACGGATCAAATATTCGCTCAAGAATCTCTGACGGAATACCTGGCCCTGTATCTCGAATAGTTATTTTCAGGTAGGATCGGACCGGGACGTCCCTATTAGAAAATGCTTGGCCAATCTCCTCATCTGTTAGCACGCAATGCTCTAGACTCACTTCCAATACACCACCTTGCTCACCCATGGCCTGCGCCGCATTCGTACAAAGATTCATTAAGACTTGATGGAGCTGAATCGGGTCGGCGATAATCGGGCTGACCGTATGAGCCAATGAGGTTTTAATTTCGATGGTTGAAGGTAGTGTGGCACGAAGAAACCGAAGAGCTTCTTCGATCACCTGCGGCAAATGGATCGGCTTTAATTCTTGATCAGTTTGACGACTAAAGACAAGAATTTGTTTGGTGAGCCCTTTTGCTCGAATACCCGCTGCATGCACTTCTTCAAGATATCGATACACCGGACTCGTTGTCGGAAGAAACGAACGGGCCAATTCATTAAAGCCCAGAATCGCAGTCAGGATATTGTTGAAATCATGAGCAATTCCTCCCGCTAAGGTCCCAATGGCTTCCATCTTCTGTGATTGGCGAAGTTTATTCTCGCTATCTTTGAGAGCCAATTCCGTCACATGCCGCTCACAAGCAATACTCGCGAGATGTGCTCCTGTGGTCATCAGATGCTGATCATACGTTGTTGGGACACAAACCGATGGGTGTGAAATACAAAATGAACCTAAAACTTTTTCATCTTTCCCAAAAAACGGAGTCGACCAACAGGCCCGAATGCCATGTTTTTCAGGAAAGTCCCCAAATTTCGCAAAACGAGGGTCTTGCCTGACATCAGAAACAATGACGGGTTTCCCCAAAAACACGGCAGACCCACAAGATCCACTCAAATCTCCAGCAGTCAGCCCATCCAGTCCTTGGCAAAACTCTTCTGGAAGTGACGGGGCCGCACCTAAACGTAGAGTTTTGCCATCATAATCGACGAGCAGAATCGAACAATAGGTGTCTGCCCTTTGTTGTTCGATTAAGAGACAGATTTTTTCAAGAACATGACCGAGTGGCTCATCACAGGCCAGCAACTGTAATACTGTATTTTGAGCTTGCAGAAGTTGCTCGGTTCGTTTCCGGTCAGTAATGTCCGTCGCCATTCCACAAACGGCGTTAGACTCTTCGTTAAAGGCTGGGACTGGAAATTTAACGGAAAGATACGTATGAGGACCATCTTCTTGAGGAATGACCTCTTCAAAGTCTATCGGAGCTTGTTTCTCATATACCTCACGATCATTGGCAAGCAACACATCTGCGGTCTCTTTTGGAAACACCTCATGAACCGTTTTACCGATCACATTCTTTCGCGACAAGGAAAAACGATTCTCCCATTGACGATTCACCATCAGATATCGTCCATGAAGATCTTTGACAAACACCAATGCCGGAGAATTGTCGAGAATGGCTTGAATCCGCTCTTCACTTTTTTGAATCGCGACTTCAGCTTCTTTTTGCTTGGTAATATCAAAGGAAAATCCTTGAAGAAATTCCGGCTCTCCTTTTTGGTCATACACGACATTGACGAGGTCATGTATCCAGACCATCGCACCACTCGCCGCTGTCAAACGATATTCTAGTTCAAAATCTCGTTGTTGCATCGAAGTTTCACGATAGAAATCCAACACCCATTGACGATCATCAGGATGTATACGATCTTTCCATACATGCTCTTGATACCAATACTCCTCTGGAAATCCCAGAAGCTGTTCGACCTGAGACCCAATGTACGATATACGTTCAGTCGAATAGACCATCTCCCATGGAATCACATGAGCAGACTCCACAAGCCGTTGAAATCGCGAGGTATTATGTGAAAGCGTTTCCTCCAGTCGTGCACGCTCAATGACCATTCCTGAGAGATGCGCATATATTTCAATGAGCCCGTGATGCATGGCATCAGGCATCCGAGATTCCTGGAAATACATCGCAAAGGTTCCAAGCACATTGCCCGAAGCAGAAAAGATCGGGGTCGACCAACAGGCTCGAAATCCATGCGTTAAGGCAAGATCCTTATATCGTTTCCAACGGAAATCCGTGGCAATATCAGACACAATCACCGTTTCTCGTTCATATGCTGCGGCCCCGCAAGAGCCCGTCTCTGGCCCAATGATCACCCCGTCAATTTGACGAATATAGGAATCCGGCAAGCTGGGAGCAGCAATATGGCACAAAGCGTCCCCATTCAATAAAAGAATAGAGCACCACATTCCAGGAAACTGTTCTTCAACTTTCTGACAGAAAAGCGTCAGAATGTCTGGCAAAGACTCACCAATGGCAATTTTTTCTAAAAGGATTTTTTGACTGGCGATAGAAGAA
>BQIX01000356.1 GCA_021604145.1 Nitrospirales bacterium | reverse complement strand
GCTCAACACCCCGCCAACCTATGCGGTGTATATCGCCGGTTTGGTGTTTAAATGGTTGAAAGAGCAGGGGGGGCTAGAAGCGATCGGGAAGGTCAATGACCGCAAGGCTCAGAAATTATATAGCGCCATTGATCAGTCAAGTTTTTATAGTAATCCAGTTGAAAAATCAGCTCGTTCGTGGATGAATGTTCCTTTTGTCTTGGCCAATGCAGATTTAGATAAAGAATTTCTCGCCGGAGCCACAGAAGCGGGATTAACTACGCTGAAAGGACACCGTTCTGTTGGCGGGATGCGAGCCAGTATTTACAATGCCATGCCCGAAGCTGGGGTTGATGCGCTGATTGCGTACATGGCTGACTTTGAAAAACGCAAAGCATAGGGCGTTATTCCTCGTCGCAAGGAAAACGGAGGTTGTCCAGAGAAATCTATGAATATATTAGTCAGTGATAAATTATCTGCTCGTGGAGTCGAAGTGTTGGAGCGTGCGGGGTTTTCTGTAGGTGTGAAAACGAAGCTCACCAAAGAAGAGTTGCTGAAAGAAATTAAAAACTACGAAGGGCTTATCGTCCGCTCTGCGACCAAAGTCACCAGTGAAGTCATTGAAGCTGGTGGGCGGCTTCGGATTATTGGTCGAGCCGGGACAGGACTTGATAACGTCGATAGCGATGCGGCAACTCGACGCGGGATTGTCGTGATGAATACCCCTGGTGGGAACACCATCACGACCGCAGAACATACGATGGCGATGGTCGTCTCAATGAGTCGTAAGATTCCTCAAGCGACGGCTTCCATGAAAGCAGGAAAGTGGGAAAAAAGTAAATTCATGGGAGTGGAATTATATAATAAAACAATGGGGTTGGTCGGACTTGGACAAATTGGGTCTCATGTGACGAAACTCGCTCAAGGCCATTTCATGAATGTGATCGGGTATGATCCATATCTGGCAAAAGATCGAGCGCAACAGATGGGGATAGAAGTGGTTGAATTGGCCGACCTATTTCAACGGGCTGACGTCATCTCTGTGCATACACCGTTGACAAATGAAACGCGCGGTCTCATCAATGCCACGACGATCAAGGATATGAAAGATGGCGTGATGATCGTGAATTGTGCGAGAGGTGGCATCATCAACGAACAGGACTTATATGAAGCCTTGAAGTCCGAGAAGGTGTTTGCCGCAGCCTTTGATGTATTTGAAGAAGAGCCCATCAAGGCGGATCATCCTCTGCTAACCCTCGACAATTTTATCTGTACGCCTCATATTGGTGCCTCGACTGAAGAGGCTCAAGAAAACGTGGCGATTGGGATTGCCGAACAGTTTGTGGATTATTTTAAGCGCGGCCTTGCTCGCGGAGCGGTGAATGTTCCCTCTGTTTCTCCAGAGGCGCTTCCTCAACTTCAGCCATACTTAACATTGGCAGAGCGCATGGGCCATTTCCAAGCTCAGCTCATTGAGGGTGGAGTCAAATCTGTCACAGTTGAATATTTTGGCGAAGTGGCTGGACTATCGGTGGCTCCGTTAACCATTGCCGTTCTGAAGGGGTTGTTGTCCCCGATTCTCGAAGATGTCATCAACTTCGTGAATGCACCCGTTGTCGCGAAGGAACGTGGGATTGAGGTGAAAGAAGTCAAAAGTAGTGATGCTGGAGATTTCACCAGTCTGATTCGCATTAAAGTCGATACCGGACAAAAGAGCTATCACCTTGCTGGTACCCTCTTTCATAAACAAGAACCTCGCATTGTTGAAATTAATCAATTCCAGGTCGAGGTGATTTGTGATGGACAAATGATTCTGATCGATAACGTTGATCGTCCTGGAGTGATTGGGACGGTTGGACGAATACTCGGGGAACATTCGGTGAATATTGCTCAGATGCAATGCTCCCGTGCTGAACAGCAAGGCGGACAGGCGCTGCTGATCCTCGGGTTAGATGCACCTCCTCCTAAAGAGGTTTTAGACGCAGTGAAGCAAGAGGATGGAGTCCTCTCTGCGAGACTCGTTGATCTCTCCAAAGGCCATTAGGTGAGCTAGAAGTATTCCATTCCTGTGGTTCAAACGATAACCACAAGTCGATATTTTTCTTTACCTTGCCTATGAAACCGGCGCGCTCCCTCATTCCAATCGGAACGGCCACGTTTGGCCCGGATACCGCTCGCCATGTCAGAACGTTAGAAAGTCAACTCATCACCCGTCTCTCTCGATGGGGGTATCGAGAGATTATTCTCCCAACCTTTGAATATCTTGACGTCTTGTCTGTCGGTCTTGCGCCAGAAGTTTTAGAGAAGTGTTATAAATTTGCTGATTGGACGACTGGGCGAATCCTTGTGCTTCGTCCGGATATCACCGCCCAAATCGCACGGATTGTGGCGATGGGCATGGGGGGCGCAGGCTTACCGTTGCGGCTTTCGTATCGGACAACAGTGTTTCGTTATGAAGCGGAACATGCCGGGCGAGAGCGGGAGATCTTTCAAGTTGGTATTGAGTTGATTGGGATGGATGATCCGAATGCTGATGCTGAAGTGTTGATGTCACTGATTGAGTTACTGAAGGCCGTGGGTCTTCCAGACTTTAAAGTTTCGCTTGGCCATGTCGGATTTTATCATGCGTTGTTAACGCGATCTGGTTTATCAGAGGCGGGGCAACGAAAAGCTGAATCAGCGGCCTCCCATAAGGATCTTCCTGCACTGGAAGCGATTTTGAGTGAGGAACGTTTGCCTCGAAAGAAAACGAAAGTCATCATAGAGGCGGCAGGTCGTTGCGGGCAGGACGATGTATTGGAATGGGGGCGAGCGGTTGCTGGAAAAGATGTCGCGTTAACACGTCCCCTTGATCGTTTGGAAAAGGTCTATCATTTACTTGACCTGGCAGGATTGAAAGATCATCTGTTATTGGATCTTGGGGAATCGCGAGGATTTGATTATTATGACGGAGTGGTCTTTGATGTGTTTACGTCGTCCATGGGGTCCGAACTAGGCGGCGGTGGTCGGTATAATCATTTATTGGGTCGATTTGGACGTGACTTACCATCTACGGGTTTTGCTCTTGATATGGATCGTGTGTTTGCGAGTTTAGATCCTGCTGTGCTCCACGCTGGGGCGCAGGGCGTACCTATTCTGCTTTTGGCGCCCTTGAAGCAATTTGGCGCAGCGTGTAAATTGGCTCAGCGATTACGGACTGAAGGGTTGCCGGTCATTCAAGAAGCCGTGGTTGTGGGGAAATCGGCTCTCATAGATCATGCCCGCGAGCGAACGAAAAAAATGGGGGCTGTCACGGCTATTATCTTTGGTGCTCCTAAAGTTCCCGCTCAATCCGCTATCTTGATGAAATGTACTCCTCAGCAGAAGGAACCTCGGCTGTCAACAGTGGAATGTCATGAATTACCCCATATCTTAAATGGACCGCCTCATGTCAGTGTCTGAAATGACGGATCTCCGGTTGCCTCCACAAAATTTGGAGGCTGAACAATCTGTGCTTGGCGCAATCTTGCTTGATAATGCGGCATTGAATCGTGCCATTGAGATTGTGTCTGAGGAAGATTTTTATCGGTCTGCCCATCGCACCCTCTATCAAGGGATGATGACGCTCTCCGAACAAAATGAACCGGTTGATCAAATTACGCTGACCGAATATCTGAAGAGCATTGGAGAGTTAGACAATGTTGGCGGGGCATCGTATATCGCTGAATTGGTTCATATAGTAGCCAGTGCGGCGAACATCCGATATCATAGTAAGATCGTTCACGATAAATCGATGTTACGTGGACTGATTCGTACAGCGACCGATGTGGCAACCCGGGGGTACGAGGGCACAACGTCCACTGACGAGTTATTGGACTTTGCGGAACGAGAAGTCTTTCGACTCGCGCAGGGAAAATTAGGACGCTCGTTTTTGCCGGTCAGTGACATTATTAAGGAAAGTGTTGAAATTGTCGATCGTCTCTATAGCCGCAAGGAGCGTATCACGGGTATTCCAACGGGGTATGCCAAACTTGATGATCTTACGGCAGGATTACAGCCTTCAGATCTCATTATTATTGCTGGCCGACCGAGCATGGGGAAAACGAGTCTGGCCCTGGGTATTGCTGAAAATGCGTCAATCAAAGGCAATGCTGTGGTGGGAATTTTTAGTTTGGAGATGTCAAAAGCTCAGCTTGTACTTCGCATGTTGAGTTCTCAAGCGTTATTAGATTCTCATGCGCTTCGAACTGGCCAGTTATCCAGTCATGATTGGAAAGCGTTGACGAATGCGGCTTCTCGTTTAGAAGAAGCACAAATTTATATCGATGATTCCGGCAATCTTTCCGTTCAACAAATGCGAGGAAAGGCCAGGCGTCTCAAGGCCGAACATGGCCTTCACTTGTTAATTATCGACTACTTACAGCTCATGGAAGGCCGGCGCGATTCAGAATCACGACAACAGGAAATCTCTGATATTTCTCGTGCACTGAAGGGACTTGCGAAAGAGCTTGATATTCCTATTATTGCGTTATCGCAGTTAAGCCGAGCAGTCGAAAATCGGACTGATAAGCGACCAGTCTTGGCTGACCTTCGTGAATCTGGGGCGATTGAGCAAGATGCCGATGTGGTCATGTTTATTTATCGAGATGAGGTCTATGACCCAGACACGGACGAAAAGGGTGTGGCGCAAATACTTGTTCGTAAACACCGAAACGGCCCT
>BQIX01000355.1 GCA_021604145.1 Nitrospirales bacterium | reverse complement strand
CGGATTGAATGAAAAAGCCTTGGAAGTTCTGGCCCTCGGCGGATTGCTTCATGATGTTGGGCATATACGAATCCCGCGTAATTTGCTAAGACGCAAACATGAGTTAGCTGAACACGAACAAGTGATTTTTGAACGTCATGTCGAACGGGGTCTAGCCATCCTTGAGCAATGTCCATTGATTTCATATGATGTGCAACGCGTGGTGGCTGAACATCATGAACGGCAAGACGGGTCTGGTTATCCCAACCACAAAGCAGCTGATGAGCTATTCATTCTTAGTGATATTATTGGATTTATCGATCAATTGGATGCTCTTGTGAGTCATTGGGGCCCTTCACCAGGTCTCCCAACCGCGTTAGCTATTCGAAAGCTTTACATGGCTGCCAAAGGTGGACAATTGCGTACAGAGTCTGTGGAAGCCCTTATTCGTTGCCTTGGCGTCTATCCACTCGGAAGTCTTGTCAGTCTGTCAACGGGTGAACGAGCTGTGGTCATTAAGTCAAATTCTCTCGATCGGTTGAAGCCAACCGTGAATATTATTAAAGATCAAAACGGAAATTTTTACGATTCCCCGTTCATCGAAGATCTTGCCTTAACTCATCCAACTGCACGAGAACGGGTGATTCTTGATATTCTGAATCCTGTGAGTGAAAAGATTGATGTTGGAAAGTATTTTTTTCACGATTACATGAAAGTTTCACAAGGTGAGTAATCCTATTTCGTCCGACAATCAGCAATTCGAATATGAATATCGTCGACAAGTCTCGATGAATCATGCCTTATTGAAAGCGCTCACTGTGGGTGTGTGTGTGATCAATGAATCTGGTCAGATCGAGATGTTGAATGATGCTGGGGTCCGTATGTTGGGATGGAGTGAGTCGGCCATTCGTGGTAGGAGCGCTCATGAAGTTTTTGAATGCTTCGTCCGTGAATCGGAGCAGGATGTGGGCGACTGCCCAGTCAGCAAATGCAAGCAAATCCGCTCAATCGTGTGGTCGCCTCGAACACGATTGCGTACTCGTCATGGCGAATGGTGTTGGGTTGAACTGTCGAGTCTCGTATTGGATGATGTCGGTGGGACAGGGGTGATGATGACATTTCGTGACCTCAGTATGGAAATGCAGTTGCGAGAAGATTCACATAAGCTGGCTTCCATTCCTGAAGAAAGTCCATTTCCGATCATCGAAGTTGATGGGACCGGTAATCTGTTGTATGCCAATGTGGCTATGATTCAATTGATGCATGAGGTGGATAATGACGATTCAGAATACTCTGCTGCATTTCCTTCGCATTTTCTTACTGTGATACAGGACTGTTTGATTACGAATACCATACGACGAGACATCGAAGTTGATGTAGGGCAGCATCGGTATGCATGGGTGTTTAGCCCGCATCCAGCGCTTGGATTAGTACGTGGCTTTGGTATGGATATCTCGGAACGAAAGTTAGCTGCTGATGAATTGGCAGCATTTGCAACGATGCTTGAATCGAAAAATCAAGAGCTTGATGAAGCTTTGGTGGAGGCGGAAGCCGCCACGAAAGCCAAGGCCTCATTTTTGGCAACGATGAGTCATGAAATTCGAACTCCACTGAATGGAGTGATCGGTATGACAGAAATGTTACTACATTCATCGTTAACATCGGAGCAAGCGGAATCGGTGTCATTGATCCGATCTTCAGGTGAAACCCTTCTGAGAATTATTAATGATATTCTCGATTTTTCTAAAATTGAAGCTGGAAAGCTTCATTTAGAGATTGTCCGTTTCGACGTTCGGCGGCTTCTTGACGAAATCCTGGATGTATTTGCCCAACGAGCCCACAAAAAAAATCTAGACTTGGCGTGTGTCGTTCATCCTGATGTGCCTGAAATTCTCATTGGCGATCCGAATCGTCTTCGCCAAATTCTCACAAACTTTATTGGGAATGCGATTAAATTCACTGATCATGGAGAGGTTCTGCTCGGAGTCGAACGGACAAGTCCGGATACTGTCGCGACAGCGAATGAGCTGTCAGCCGAGATGTCTGCTGAGTCGGTAGAAGAACCTTCTTGCCTGACTCCCATGAATATTCTTTCTGCTTCCCCTTGTTTGTCTTTGCAGTTTTCAGTCCGTGACACGGGAATTGGCATATCCGAAGAGGTACATCCTCAATTGTTTCAGGCATTCTCTCAGGCCGATGTCTCCACGACGCGAAAATACGGCGGAACTGGACTCGGATTGGCCATCTCCCGTCAGCTTGTTGAGTTGATGCATGGTGTCATTGGTGTCGACACGGCTGAAGGAGGAGGCTCGATGTTCTGGTGTCATATCCCTTTTGAAACGGATGCTGATGGTGCTTCACCCAAGGTTGTCTCTTCTTCTCTGCTCAAAAAGTCCCGTGTCCTATGCGTTGGTTGTCCTTCTGCCACTTCGAAAATGCTTCAAGGTATGTTTCTTGAGTTAGGAGTGATGTGGGCGAACACCGCAGATTGCACGCAAGCTAGCTCATGGTTACGTGAGGCGACAAAGGACTTGCAGCCGTATACCACGGTGTTGATTGATTCCCTCATTCCTGATTCGTATCGGGAAAGGTTTATCAATTCGATAAAATCCGACCCTCATCTCCAGTCGATTCAAGTCGTTCGTCTTGTGTCTCGAGGGCTGTCGATGTCTGATCGAACCGACACTGATATGGTTGGTGACACCATATTGACGAAGCCGGTGCATCGCGCACAATTAATCCAATGCTTAGAGAGGACAAGAGAGTTTTCTTCAGCACTTGATACCCTTTCCAATGACACGTCTGAAATATTACCCACATTCTCAGGTCTATCGGTATTAGTGGCTGAGGATAATTTAGTGAATCAAAAAGTCGTATCGTGGGCGCTGAAGAAAATCGGATGTCATGTTACATTGGTTGGAAACGGTCGTGAAGCTCTAGAGGCGAGTTTGAATGGAGGCTATGACGTCGTATTCATGGATTGGCAAATGCCTGAGATGGATGGGTTGGAAGCAACGCGTGCGATCCGAACACGAGAAGTAGAAAATATGAAGCCCGGAAAATCACATGTGATTCAAGGCTCAAAAGGTGAGAGTCAGGTGATAGAACACATTCCAATTATTGGTATGACGGCCAATGCCATGCAAGGCGATCAAGAGCAATGCCTGCATGCAGGAATGGATGATTATATGGCGAAACCCATTCGCGCTCATCAGCTCTTAGCCATGCTTCATAAATGGATGCCGAAGTTTCAGGCATCGGTGCCGATGGGCTCCGATGTGAGGGAAGGTTCTGTGCCTACGCTGGATACGACTCAGACGACAACGAGTGTACCGTCAGCGGACTCTCGAGTCCCGATGATTCAGGAAGAGATTTCTGTTGTCTATGATGTGAAAAAAGCCCTCGAGGGGTTAGATGGTGATTGGGCGCTGTTGAAGAGCCTGGTAACGATATTTCTGGATTCCGGCCCTAAGGTTATGCGACTGATTCACGCTGCGTATGATGCACAAGCGTATGATGTGCTCTGGAATCATGTCCATCAACTCAAAGGTTCATTAGGAGCATTGCATGCTCTTGAGGCGGCCAATGCATCTGCACGGTTGGAAAAGGTTGCGCGTTCTCGCGATAGTCAGGCTTTAGACCACGCGTACGCAGACTTAGATCAACAGTTTAATCGTTTGCTGCCTGCACTGCGAACCCTCGTGTCACACGAGAGTCTCGCGGGTCGCGGCAGTGGTGCTTCTGTGGTTTCTTCATAACAATTGGCAACTGAAATGAGGCGTGAATGAATCTCCCGTACGGCCAAGAACGAATTCTCATTGTTGATGATGAAGAATCGATTCTTGATGCCATGGCCGAAGCGATTCGTTTATTAGACTTTACCGTCATTACGGCGAGAAATGGCGATGACGCGTGGGAGAAGTTTGAGAAAGAACGTCCCGATGTTGTCGTGACTGACGTACGAATGCCTCAGCGAGATGGTCTCACGCTGACGACTCAAATTAAAGCCTCTCAGCCTTCGTGCCCCGTGATCGTTGTCACAGGATTTGGCAGTGAACAGGCTGCTGTGGCGGCTTTAAAGGCTGGCGCGTCAGATTATCTGGTCAAGCCCTTTCAACTCAGTGAACTTCGGAATGCTGTTGATCGGGCCTGTTCACTCTTACGGGCCCGGTGGGCTGATGAGTATGTGTTGGCCATCGTCGATGATATCACCAGTCACCTCGTGATTAATAATCTTCCGGAGATGCTCGGAAGCGTCGTGAATCTCGTCATTAGGTCCATGACGGGATGTCTTTCTGGGCAACAATTGCTCAGTGTTCGAGTGGCGTTACACGAATTACTGATGAATGCCATTGAGCATGGGAATTTACATATTACCCCTGAAGAGAAAATGCGTGCGTTAATGGATGATGATTATGATCAATTATTACAAGTGCGGCGAGAAGATCCTCAATATAAAAACCGACGAGTTCGACTCTCATACACGCATGATGTGAATTTAGGGAAAGTGAACATTCGAATCGTTGATGACGGTGACGGATTCGAATGGGAAAAATTATTAGACCGAGATGTTCAAACATTGCCTCAAACCGCAAGGTCTGGACGAGGCATTTTCTTGGTTCAAACCCTTGTTCCTGGCCTGATGTACCATGGAAAGGGGAACGAGGTCACCTTTAGTATGTCTCATGCGAGTGTTCGACAATAA
>BQIX01000354.1 GCA_021604145.1 Nitrospirales bacterium | reverse complement strand
TTACCTGAGTGCGTTCTCCTTGATATTGTGATCCTGCCTCTTATTGTTGCGTTCCTCCTTGGCCTTCTCCTCGGCTCATATCTGCTCTACCTTCCATTGTTCATCTTCTCTTCGCTCGTGACTCTCGGTCTTGCCCTGGTCTGGCTAGAGTGGTTGGGCAGAATGACAATCACCAAAAGCGGATTGGTGTTTGCGTGTACCATAGCAGGAATGGTCTGGTGGGTCGTGATGGCTTCCGCTCATGGCAAAGCCGATCTACTTCAGTGGGTTGATAGTGGATCGCTGGAAATTGTGGGGGAAGTCGTTGCTCCGGTTAGGCGAACTCCAGATCGTCTTGTCATGATGATTGATGTGAGTCAGATCGGTCAGGGCAATGATCTTCAGGCGACCTCTGGACTCCTCCGCCTTACATGGCGAGATCCGGATCATTCGATTCATCAAGGCGATTACATTGAGGTGAAGTCTCGATTGCGCGAACCCTATGGAACACGCAATCCAGGAGGATTTCACTTCGGTGAGTATCTTCAACGAAAGGGCGTACATGCCGTTGCCGCGGTTTCTGGTTCAGGTCAAGTGCGTGTTCGTCAGGTGAAGGATGAAGGGATCTTCTCATTGTTTTGGCAACGGATCGATCAGTGGCGGGAAGACGTTCATCATGCGGCGGTTGAGACATTACATGAACCTGCTCTTGGCTTATTTCTGGGTATGATCATTGGAGAACAAAGCTTCATGACCCTTGAAGTTCGAGACGTGTTTATGGCCACCGGGACCGTACACATCATTTCAATTTCTGGTTCTCACCTTGGTTTGATTGCCTTTCTCATCTTCTTTTTTGTGAAAGAAACCGTATTACGTTTACCCATGTACTGGCTTGAGTGGCTGTCCTTGCGTCTCACCGCAACACGTTTGGCTGTGCTTATGACGATTCCCGTCGTCTCATTTTACACGTTGCTGGCAGGAGCTGAGGTTGCGACCGTTCGATCGTGGGTCATGATTTTGTTATTTCTTGGGGCCGTATGGACGGGACGCGAGAAACATCTCTTAACCGCATTGGGGATTGCCGCGATTTTGGCTCTTGTGGCAAATCCGGAGGTATTATATGACACCTCGTTTCAGCTTTCTTATTCCGCTGTCTTGGCGATAGCCTTAGTCATTCGGATGAATCAACGTCAGGCTGACATTGATCAAGAAGGTGGTGCGCAATCCAGCGGACTGGTGGAGGGCCTATGGCAACGGACCAAGCAAGCATGGTGGATAACGTTCGCCGTGACCCTTGCGACGCTGCCGTTGGTTGCCTATTACTTTAACCAAATAGCCTGGCTTGGGTTAATCAGTAACCTGGTAGTGGTTCCGTTTGTCGGGTTTCTGGTCATTCCTCTCGGTTTAGTATCGGTTGTGTGGGTTTTGATAACAGAATCAAAAACACTTCCTCTTGGGTTTCTTCATCAAGCGATTGCCGATTCTTTAGTGAAGATCGTGAGTGTATTCGCTCAAATCCCTGGTGCGGAGTGGCATGTCGCGTCGCCGAGTATTGTGATGATTCTTCTGTTTTATGGCCTGCTCATCTCTATTGTTCTCAGTACGCAGATGACAAAATTACAGGTGAGCTGCGGAGTCGGCGTGTTTGTGATTCTCTGTTGGTGGGCATGGTCCCCACGCGTGAATATCGACCAAAACACGATGCGGGTCACCTTCTTAGATGTCGGGCAAGGCGATGCGACGGTAATCGAACTTCCAGATGAAACCACCATTCTTATTGATGGGGGGCCGGCGTATACACGGCTGAATATGGGACAAGCCGTCATTGGACCGTATTTATGGGATCAAGGGATTCGACGGATTGATCATGTGATTGCGACGCATCCGCAATGGGATCATGTTGGGGGATTACCTTGGGTTCTCAAGTCCTTTGACGTGGGGCAGTATTGGAGTAATGGGATTGCACGTGAGCAAGCATTCTATCAACGACTCCAAGAAAGGATTCAGGAAGTTGGTCTGAAAGAGCAAGTCGTGAGAGGGAACGGTCAGGAGATTACGCGTGCTGGTCCATGTACATTCAAAACCATCAGTCCATTGCTGAAAATTGGAGATACTCCTGAAGCCCTGGTCTCTTCTGCCAGTGGGTCAGCGCTCAATAATCACTCAATTATCACACGGCTCGATTGTGGCCAACATTCTGTCTTATTGACGGCTGATGCTGAAAAGGAAGCGCTCTCGAAACTCAATCACTTGCCGGATATTCACACAGCCCGTGTGGTGAAAGTGCCGCATCATGGAGCCAAAAGTTCGCTATCCCGAGAGTGGATTGATCGGCTAGACGCAGAAGTCGCTGTTGTGTCTGCCGGAAGACATAATCGATATGGTCACCCCTATCCAGCCGTCATCAATGCGTATATGGCAAAGGGAATATCTCTCTATCGAACGGATCAAGATGGGGCCGTGTGGGTCTCTGCTAATCTGGATTCCTCAGAACTGGCGGTTCACACCGCAGCGGAACGGAGGTTGAAGCCTATCCAAATTGACGGAGATATTTTAAAAAACGAACGGAAGAACTGGCAGCGGCTATGGCGCATGTGGACAAACTCCCTGTAATAGGTTGCATGTCATTCTTCAGCAAAGAGGTTGAGATAGAGTGCAAATCAACCCTCACATTCTGTTGTACTGTTGTATCTAATTCGACAACGTTTCAAAGATCTTTCTAGGATCGGAAACCGGTTTCCATCTCATTATAGTCATGGAATCTTCGACATATTGGGGTTTTCGCATGCCAGTAAGAACGCTGGTGACACCCGGAGTGCTGGCGGGAATCCACAGGGCTTTTCGAGAAAAGTGTTCGTTGCGTTGGGCTTCTGGGATCAATGGGTCGATAATTCCTCGCAATTCGTGAATCTTTTTCGCACTCTTTTCGGCTGCTTCCATTCTCAGTACACGTAACAACGTCAGAAATTCTGGAACATACCGTCGTCGCCATGCGTCCCAAACTACTTCCTTATCTCCCGTCAATTGACGGGTCAGGACTTGGAAGACTTGATTGGCATGCGGAGCGATCATTTGATGTTCGATTTGGTCCCAATGTTCCAGATTTTGCAGGTCAGGCCGAAGTCGTGCGAGTTCTTCAGCCCATTGGAAAAACTCATGGGCGGAGATGCCTTTGTTTGAATGTGGAACAAGTGGAGCTATCTCTTTCACGTATTCTTCTTCCAAGGCACGGACTTTCGGTAGTTGCTCGTCAAATGTCGTCCCTGGTGGTTCGGCTTGTGGATCAGCAAGACGAATCATCCCTCCATGCTGAGTCGGAATCGCGTTGAGCGGGCGATTGACTAACACGGCAATGTCCTCTTGCTGTGCAAGGTTCAACACTGTCTCTTTGTCTTCCATTCCGGTATTGCAGGTGAAGAGGGCGCCAGATTCAAATAGATTCATGGGCAGTTGCAGGACTCGAAAATGATGATTGGGTTGTCCCAGTTCATTGGCTGCACCCTGAGCGGCTTCCAGCATGTCAGAGAAAGATGTGGCTTCAGGGTCATCTGGTTTGTTGGTGCATGTATTAGATGAGATTCCGTAGTATTGTAGCCTCCCGCTGGTAACTTGTTTTTCCAAGTAGAGAAAGGCCTCTTGAAGACGTTGATAGAATGTCGTTCGTAAATCTTTTAAGGATGCGGCATCAACAGACAGGTTTCGATTCTTGGCATCTGAAAGGAAGTATTCTGGATTGTGCAGCAGACACACATCCAGCGTGGCTAAGCTTAAGCGATCGAGAGAGAGAGTCAGTTGCTCTTCAAGAAATTCAGGGTGCAGGCAGTGCCAAATCCCTTCACCATATTTCACCATATTCGGAAATGGGTGGCCGGCTTTCTCCCTGGCTTCGGCACGTTTCAGATTCTGGCCTTGCACGTACCCAATTTTTGATACGACGATGACTTCTTCACGGGTCAGCTCATTCATGTTGATTAATCCGCCAAGCACGCTTCCCACTAACCGTTCGCTGCCTCCATCGGCATAATTGGTTGATGTGTCGATGAGGTTGCAGCCTTCACGGAGGGCTTTGGTTAAGGCCTGACGATGTTCATCAACGGCAATATCTATACGATATCCTCCAAACCCGATACGGGAGGTCGTCAGTCCAGTTGATCCCATGGTGGTGTAGGCTTGGCCGATAGGGCGTGTTGCAGAAGGACTTGCCAAGATTCTGGCTACATAGGTGGCTGTTCCACCGGGAGTCGCATGACCGGAAAGTCCACGAGACTTGAGCGTGTGCAGTGTTTCAGCATCGTCATTTTTTACTGGTGTGAGTTGTTGATTGATGGCCGAAGCGACGGATTGAGGGGTGGTGATGGGAGCTTCACACGCAAAATTACGGCAAAGATACAGCGCCGCTTTCCCATCTACCAGGGTTTTACCCTTAAGCAGTGGATGTGTGATCTCTGCGTCTTCGTCATTCTGATGGGCAATGATTCTATTGGGAATGAAGTGCTGATGAACTTTTGTGCGCAGCTCTTCATACTGTGATTCCCCAACGTGACCAACCAGTGCCAGTTCAATCGGGCCATTGAGTAAGAGCTCAACGACCATTAAGCTTTTGGCGTACCCACGAGGAATTTGGGAAATTTGGTGGCCATAGGCACGAATGGCGTTGGTGGCAGCCTCCCGAAAATCATCACGATTGAAATGGAATGACAGTCGAGCCAGTACCGACGAAGCT
>BQIX01000353.1 GCA_021604145.1 Nitrospirales bacterium | reverse complement strand
ACCTTCATCGTGTTCGGATCGGAATACTCGATGTCTTGTTCTGGTATCCAAAACAATAAACTACATTTAGGACATTTTCTAACGAGCATCGGCATAAAACAATCTCCATCAATCACTAGTTTTTTGGTAGCTATTTAGTGTAATACAGAGCAGCCTCTAATCGCCAGCTATGATTACATTTTCCGACTCGAAAGATATCACCCCCCAGCAGCTACTCCCTCTCTTTGAGCAGGCCCAGTGGTCTAGCGGGCGAACGCTGGAAGATACATCCTCCATGCTGGCTCATAGCGACCTCATTATATCAGCGTGGGAGAGTTCCCGCCTGGTTGGATTTGGGCGAGTCCTGACTGATTATGTGTTTCGTGCTTCAATTTGGGACGTGATTATCGACCAACACCATCAAGGCAGAGATATTGGGACTACGCTCATGCGCCAAATTCTTGATCATCCTTCACTACGCAATGTCGAGTTATTTTGGCTCTGCACCAGGCATAAACAGGCTTTTTACAAGACTTTAGGATTTTCTGATCAAGAACAAACCGGCATGGTGTGGAATCGAAGAACACACGGCTCTAAATAATGACCGCCACCACTTTCATGAAATTACATCTTCTCAAGACCCACAATGTTAAATCGTTTCTCGTCGCTCGTTGCTCGTCGCTCGCAAGAAAAATCATAAAATATCTGCTCCCGCGAGATACGAAATACGAGATACGAGCGACGTTTTTTTACAGTGGTGCGCAAAGATGATCGTTGCCGGCTTGATGTCTGGAACCTCAGCAGATGGCGTTGATGTCGCACTGGCGAAGATCCGAGGTGTCCAACATCGTCTCAAAGTTCAATTGATTTTTTTTGAAACGGTTTCCTATTCTCCAACCCTTCGCAAGCGAGTGCTGGCAGCCGCAGAAAGCGGGCAGGTGGCCGAAATCTGCCACTTAAACGCACTGCTCGGCGAAGTATTTGCTACAGCAACGCTTCGAGCCATCAAGCGGGCGAAGCTCAAACCTCAACAAGTCAAACTGATCGGATCTCATGGACAAACGCTTCATCACCTTCCCAAGCCTCAGCGGGAACCAGGCATTGGCCCCGTTCGATCAACCTTGCAAATCGGTGATCCATCCGTCATTGCCGAACGAACTGGCATAACGACCATTGCCGACTTTCGCTCGCGCGACCTGGCTGCCGGAGGAGAAGGTGCTCCGCTTGCCCCCTATGCTCATCACCTCCTCTTTCAGCATCGATCCCGGTCCCGACTCATCGTGAACCTCGGAGGCATCGCGAATGTGACGGTTCTGGCTGCAGGCGCGCCTCTGGAATCCATGCAGGCGTTTGATACAGGACCATGTAACATGCTGCTTGACGCCGTGACCGCTCGCTTGTCGAACGGGAAACAGACAATGGACCGTGGCGGTCGACTTGCGCAACGCGGTCATGTCGACCCGACGATTCTCCGATTTTTACTGTCACACCCCTTTTTGCGTACGCCACCACCCAAATCCACCGGGAGAGAGGAATTCGGTCAGTCCTATGTCGAGAAATTGTTAGGACGGACTCGCAAACGTCGTCTTTCACTATCCGACGTCCTGGCTACCTGTTGCCGCTTCCTCGCGCTTTCCATCCATAATGCACAAACCTGGATCGCGGACGACATTCATGAAGTCGTGCTCGGTGGCGGCGGAATTTTCAATACCGCCCTTGTCGACGCATTACAAGAAACCTTTGCACCAGTCCCGGTTCGCACCATGGATGAGTGCGGATCGTACAGCAAAGCCTTTGAATCCATCGCCTTTGCTGTTCTGGCTTACCAAAGTTTTCATGGCGTCTGCGCAAATGTTCCAACCGTTACTGGAGCTCGGCATCCAGTGGTGTTGGGAACCATTACCCCTGGACACTTGAGAATCAAGGCGTGACACCCAAAATACAAACAACCCTTTCTGGCATACTGGCGGAAAGTACCTCTCTTCTCGCACAGTTACCTGAGGCTTCGTTTCCGGTCATCCTGATGACCGTCCTTGTCCTCATCGCTCTGACTCTTTGGTTGATTTGGGGACGTCAACCTTCACATTCCCACACAAGCGAAACTCCACCAACTCAACAGTTTGACCAAGTAGATGCCTCAACCCGTCCGCTGTTCCTCAACAATGAAGCCTCGATATTTAATATGGTTCGCTTGGCCGTGCAAGACAGCCATTTGGTTCTCGCCAAAATTCCACTCTCGTCGGTACTCGCGATCGAGAAGCAGGACCGTGAGAAGCGAAGAAGAATCATGAAGTCCATCCAACACATCAAGATCGACCTGGCATTGATTCATCCGGGGACACTTCAACTCGAAAAGGTTATTCGAATCACATCTCCTGAACCCTCCGCGACTCTGCCTCCGGAAAAAGAACATCTCGCGACAGCCATCTTGCTATCAGCAGGCATTGCCACGGTCACGCTCGATGCCAATACCTCATATACGGTCCCACAAGTGCTGACGCTGCTGGGATTAGGAGAAGAGGACTGAACCCGCGACAGTGCGCAAGCACGAGCAACGATCCTACGCACGGATTATGGGAAGCATCGTGCGAAATGTTTCCTCGCCAATTTCAGCAACGAGCCCGGATTGAATGCGTGGGTCTTTCATGGGAATGAAGCGAGCCACTTTCATAGATGATCGATTGGCTAAGACTGCAGCAGCTTGAGACTTTCGGTCACGTGTGAGTTCCATCGTATATCCCGAACCTGTCTTCCATTCCCACAACGAAGCACTCAAACACAGGCACAGGTGATGATCACAAATATCCGCATAGTGATTGATGAGATTTTCCTTGTAGCGGCGAATGTTGGAGCCTTCCAGAATGTAAGCAAAGACGACATGGTGCCCCCACCAAAAGAGCGTCCGAAAAGCAAATTTTTCTTCTCGTGTATAATGTCTGGGAAAGTCGAGGTATTGATACGGAAAATCTTCCAGATGTTCACCTTTCACAAACTGGATGGCTTCGGGGTTAAAACACTGAGGAACGATCAGATCCGTTCCAACGAGAGCTGATTGAATGCGCGTATGAAGGGCTTCCAATGTCTGACGAACGGTGACCGTAATGCGTGCTTTTGTGCGAAAGAATGTTGTATCCGCAAAACACTCGACTTCCTCTGGTGTAAATGAAAACGATTGGGTCATAAGAGAGTACCTACCGTCATGAAAATTGCCACATTTAATGTGAATTCGATTCGTCGACGCCTGCCTATTGTCATCGACTGGCTTATCAAAAAAAAGCCGGACGTGTTGTGCCTTCAAGAAACCAAGGTTCAGGATGCTGACTTTCCTCTAGAAGCCTTCGCTGAGACAGGCTACCACATCGCGTTTCGGGGTATGAAATCGTATAACGGCGTGGCCATCTTGAGTCGAACATTGCCAGAGCATGTTTCTGCCGGCTTTGGTGATGACGAAGAACATCCCGATGATCCCATGCGTCTCATGCGAGTCGTCATTCATGGGATTCCCATCCTCAACACCTATGTCCCTCAAGGCTTCTCGATCGATTCACCCAAATATCAATACAAACTCGGTTGGTATAGAAGGCTCACACGTTATTTCCAGCAACATCTCTCAGCCAAGAAACCAGCCATCTGGTGCGGCGATATGAATGTGGCTCCAGAACCCGTCGATGTCCATAGTCCTGAAAAACATCTCAAACATGTCTGTTTTCATGCAGATGCCCGAAAAGCCTACGAGCACACGATCTCCTGGGGATTTGTTGATGTGTTTCGTGCGCACTACCCCAAACGGCAGCAATTCACGTTTTGGGATTACCGACAACCCAGCGCATTAGAGAATAATCGAGGCTGGAGAATTGATCATATCTTAGCGACACCGGTATTGGCACAGGCCTGCACAAAAGTTTCGGTTGACCTCGGTCCGCGTAAAGCGGAAAACCCCTCTGATCATACGGTATTGTGGGCAGATTTTTCTCTAGGCGACCTATAATTAACGTATCGGACACAATACTGACCCCCACCAACAACTGCCCCTCAACCAGCCTAAAATTATCCAGCCACCGTCGCCTAGGCGACCTGTAATTAACGTATCGGACACAATACTGACTCGCACCAACGGCTGCCTCTCAGCCAGCCTAAAATTATCCAACCACCGTCGCCTAGGCGACCTATAATCAACGTATCGAGCACAATACTGCCCCCACCAAAGACTGCCCCTCAAGCATCCCGCAGACCACCAGCCACCGTCGGCTAGGCGACCTGTAATCCACACCCCAAACACAAACCCAACCCCACTGACGACTGCCTCTCAGCCAGCCTAATATTATCCAGCCACCGTCGGCTAGGGAACCTTAGCATTTAATTCGCAAGAAGATACGCAAGACAAGGTCACCCGCTTCTAGACGACCTTGTCATAAGAGCGATGAAAGAAGTTCTTAGTCAGAAGGAGGGTACGAATTGAGACTCAGCAAACTTATTTTTTTCGAGACGGTTTTTTTCGACTCTCTACCAAAACATTTTCTGGTGGAATAAAGACACCGCACGCGACCACTGTAGTCCAAAGATTGGGTTTTCCAATGGCCGATTGGGTGATATTTTGGGTTTTGACAATTTTTCCACCCATTTTGAAGACTTGCTCACGTTCTTTCCACGCCACATCGGGGTCAAAGTCGATTCCAAGTGTGGTGGCCAGCATCTGTGCCGCTAAATCTTCGGTATACTCTCCGGCCTCTTCATCCGTTTCCCCATAGGCAT
>BQIX01000352.1 GCA_021604145.1 Nitrospirales bacterium | reverse complement strand
GGACGATTCGCCCCGACCTTTCGAATGACTTCCTCTTTCATGGAATTCCATTCACTGCAGTCGGGACACCGGCCACTCCATCGCGGTGCTTGGTAACCACACGATTGGCAACAGAATGTCGTTTTCGTACTCACCGATTTTCTAGACATAACTGATCAGATTCAATGCATAGTTCGATTCAACGTCAAGGAGGAGATATCAGAAAAGAAAATGTTTGGATAACCGACTCACAAATGGCGACGAACCTTTTTCCATCCCGTCACAATTTTCGCACGTCTCGGAAACGTTTTCTCACTGTCACTCTCTTGGATAATCACAGTTTGGATTCGACGCTCGACCAGGACTTCAGCAAATTCAACCGTTCGACCAATACCGGCAGAAACATTTTCCCAGCCGTCGTCATCCAACTTCTCAAGAAATGCGATAAAGGCTTTGGGACCAGGTTGAACCATCATGGGGATTCCCGCGGGAAAGCGATGTTTCATCAACCATGAACGCACACCTTCATTGGATTCAATGCTTGCTCGATACACATAGACGAGGTTGTAATAAAACTCTCCGAGTTTTTCGAGTTCAAAGGTGGCATCCATTTCCGGTTCGGGCAAAAGGTCGTTTCCCGACGGTAATTGGATGAACGACTTCTCAATAGCCTCCTGTGCATCCGGCGGCAGTAACGCACCAAGGTCAACCAAGAGAATTGGTCTTCGTCTCTCCCAAACCGCGAGTAATCCCGTCGCCTCTTGATCTGAGACACGAGGACTTTGACGCACTTGAGCTTTGACCGTTAAATTCCCGCGAAGTCGAGGGGTATATTCAAAATACGCGTAACCATCCCCTCCGGTCATTGCCTGGCCCATTAATCGTTTTTGAACGAAAAAATCAATATTTTCACCACCCAGCCCGATTCGTTTTCCCAACAAGCCATCACGAAAGAGAAACGCTTTCAATTGGGTTGGATTTCCAGGCAAAACCAGTATATCTTCGACCAGAATACTTGCGTCTATCCGTTCTCCGTACGCCAGCCCCCCCACCACGACGGTCCACGGCATCAACATTCCTGCGACCAACAACACGATACGGAATTTGCTCCTAAGATTTCGTGTTAAATCCACCATCACTAAGATCTCCAAGCTCATTCAAAATAAGCCACGACCACGTTTCCCGAAAGAGAACGCATCAAAGGCAGCAAAAATAGCAAATTGAATGTAAATCCACGTGGCCACATGCCAGTAGTATTCTCCAATAATGATTAAAATAATTGAAATGACAATAAACCAATATCCTCGCGAAATACCTAAGTACAGATGCCCCAATCCGGCTATCACGGAAAGTGTGGCTGCCCCAATGCCATACCATGTTTTGTCACGTTCATCTTCAAGTTCAGACATGAATTTCCCCTCAAGCAAATGATCTGACATGGATGTCCAGAAACATTACCATGTGCCTCCCAATGAGTTCTAGGCATGAAAGCACCTGCGCCCTGCATTCACCGCTGACTACGGCAAACACAGACCAACTCAATCAACAAAATGATGTAAGAAGGAAACAGGAAGGAAACTATCCGAGGTTTCGTTTTCTGAGCTCTTCAGCATAGGTTTTGCGGTATAACACATCCCATTCCTGGGATCCCTCAGGAATGGGGCGAGAATACGATTCTAACTTGGCGCGAACGGCTTGAGTCATTTCTTGCTCAATTTTCATCTCTTCATTCAGCACCCGTTTGATTTCCTTTAACACTGCCGTTGACTCTCCCTTTAAATTGACGTCGCGGCTGTTCTGAAGAAACTTGAGAATCATATGGGCTAAATGCGTTTGTTTCTCATCAGAGAGTAGTGGCGACATGATCTGTTTGTTCCTAGAGTACCAGCATGGCAATTATTTAAAGACTTAGGCGGCATTGTGTTACAGAACAATACTCCGCTCTCGAACCAACTTTTGTTTGACCATGGTGAACATTTTTTGATAATCCGCTTTCCCACTTTGAAATTCCGCATCAAACTTCTTGAGTAGCTCACGGACTTCAGCATTCAATCGATCTTCAACCGTGAGTTCTTCGGTAATGGCATGTTCCAGGGCTCGCACGAGAGATTCTGATGGGCCGATTCCTTCCAAATGCTTCTGAGACTGAAGTCGCTGAAGAATTTTGAAAGCAATCGCATGAACACGTTCTTGGTTTAAACGCATGACAACGCTCAGGAAACCGGTTCAACTTTAATGGTCGTGGCACCCATCGCTTCCCTGAAACTTTTCGCATCACCGATAATTTTGCCAACGACATTTACACGATCAGCCGGAACAGGGTCTTCCCCAATACTCATCGGAGTCCGCCCGAAAAATACGGCAAACATCTCCCCAACTCCCCAAAAAGCCACGTCACCCACTTTCACCTGTGTCGTGGCTGTTTCACGGTGGTCTTTCACACCTGGGACTTTACAATAAAACTCCTCACCCCACATATTCACTGAGGTTTCAATCGGCAGTGCCTCATAAATTGCCTGAGCCGTTCTTGTTGGTTTAAGATCCGCTTCCAGCTTGACACCGCCGATCGATATTCGAATACGTCGTACTTGCAAATCCATCATGACACCCTCTGACTATGAGTATTAGAGAACAGGTCAATGGGTGTGAGGG
The DNA here is from genome assembly GCA_021604145.1 of Nitrospirales bacterium. Taxonomy (GTDB): domain Bacteria; phylum Nitrospirota; class Nitrospiria; order Nitrospirales; family UBA8639; genus JAGQKC01. Next base: position 2,112 of record BQIX01000352.1, on the reverse strand, counting down.
TAGCTTGTCCACTCGATGAAATCAAGGCTCGCTTAGTATGGCAGTCATTCGATATTCTATACGCTGACTAAGGAAAATACGCCACACGGTCACTATGTTAGAATCAACGTTTATCTTCCTTGACGGCATTGGCGAGTCCACTGAACAGCGTCTTTGGGATCAGGGTATTGACACCTGGCAATCCTTCATAGAATCTTCGAAGATTCCTGGCATTCCCCAAGCTCGGAAAGCGTTGTACGATGCTGAACTGAGAACCGCCTATTACCACCTTGAACGTCGCAACGCGAAATATTTTGCGCAATGCCTCAAGGCCCGCGATCATTGGCGGCTCTTTGAAACTTTTCGTGAAAAAACCGCATTTCTGGACATTGAGACCAACGGCGCCCCTGCAGCCTCCGGCTATATTACGATTGTTGGTATCTACGGAAAACACGGCATGACGGCACTCGTGCATGAGGATACCCTAACCCACGACCGACTCTCTGAAGAATTAGAGCAGTATGACCTCCTCGTCACCTTTTTTGGATCTGGGTTTGATCTACCCTATCTTCGCACCAAGTTTCCTCGTATTGCACTTGATCACCCACATTTTGACTTATGCTTTGCTGCCAGACGGTTGGGGTATAAAGGTGGGCTCAAACACATTGAAGGAGAGTTTGATTTACAGCGACCCACTAATGTTGAAGGTTTGACAGGATGGGATGCGGTGCTACTTTGGCAAGCCTGGTGTACTGGAGATAAAGATGCGGGAACTCGGCTCCTTGAATATAATGAGATGGACGTCAAGAATCTTGAGCCGCTCGCCGAACGGATCTTTGAGCAACTCAAAGAGCGTTATCAACCAGCAGAACTTCCTGCCTACATGAAACCAAGGACCAAACAAACACGATGAAGTGGCAAGGATGGGGACAAACCGATATCGGACGAGTCCGTAAGATCAATCAAGATACCTTCGCGATACACCCCACTTTGAATCTGTGGATTGTGGCCGATGGGATGGGGGGACATTCCGGGGGAGAAGTCGCCAGTCAATTTGTCATCGAGACAATCGGTCCGTTCGTTGAACAACAGCAGGCCAACAGGAAATCATTGACCATTGAAGACCGCGAACACTTGTTATGCGACGCACTCACAGCAACGAATCAGGCGATTCGAAGCCATGCACGAGAACACCCCGAATACTCAGGGATGGGCACCACCGCTGTCGTGTTACAGATAACAGAAGATAATCCGTGTCAGGCAACAATCGCGCACGTTGGAGATAGCCGAGCCTATCTTATTCAAGACGATACGATAACCTTGTTAACCCGAGATCATAGCTTAGTGGAAGACCGTATTGATTTGGGCATCATTACACGAGACGAAGCACTCACCCACCCGCTTCGACACGTGCTCACAAAAGGACTGGGGATCGAATCAAGCGTTGAAGCCTCGGTCCAAACAAGACCGCTTCAACCAACTGATAAGATCTTATTGTGTTCTGATGGATTAACCAAAATGATGACAGATAACGAATTTTTCAACGTGATTCGTCAACATAGTTATTCACTGAAAGACGCCTGTCAACAGCTTGTAGAAAAAGCTAATCGACTAGGAGGTGACGATAATATTACTGTCGTCTTGGTTGGTGCAGAAAAGTAAAGGAACAAGTGTGTCAGTCTCTCGTGAAACACATTTGGAGGATCTTCTCTTTGCCTGTAACAAAATACGCACAACGGTTCAGGAAGGCCGACGAAACAATGCCGACAACCCAAAATACCCCACCGCATCTTTCATATTTGAAAACCAGCGATTCAACCGCCCCATTTCAGGATTGGTCACATACTGTAGTGTCAGCACAATGCGCTCTTCATCCTGCCCCAGTGGCGTTACCGCATGATGAAGCTTATCGCCATTGAAAAAGATAAAAGACCCAGGCTTCGTCTCCAGGGACAATTCTTTGGTCTCTTTGGACGGATCTTTTGTGTGCAGCCGACATGCCAGGCGGCTTGTTGAGTTATCAAGTAAACCAATCAAAACCGTATAACGTGCGCCTTTATAATACGATGTATCGTAATGGTAGCCAATGTGGTCACCGGCTTCAGTATAAAAATACAAGGCACAGGCATGCGG
>BQIX01000351.1 GCA_021604145.1 Nitrospirales bacterium | reverse complement strand
ATTCACTTGCGTTTGACGGACCATCGGCATCTGATATTCCACCGGATCTTCTAAGGTAAAGACGCCTTTCTCTTGCGCATTGACCCCTCGCAGACTGGTATAGAGTGTGGTCGTTTTTCCGCTTCCGGTCGGGCCCGTCACCAGGAGAATTCCATAGGGACGCTGCACAACAGTCTGCACCCGGTTCCGATTATGCTCAGTAAATCCAAGCGAGCTGAACTCCAAATGGACCGCCGACTTGTCCAATATTCGCATCACTAAACTTTCACCAAAATTGGTCGGCAAGGTGGAGACACGAAGATCAACACGCTTTGTTCCCGACGTAAAGGGAATTCGTCCATCTTGCGGCAACCGTTTCTCCGTGACATTGAGCGTCGCCATCAACTTCAATCGAGCGATAATCGATGCTTGAAGCGCTTTTGGAATTAGAATTTCCCGCCCTAATAATCCGTCCACGCGAATTCGAATACGCAAATACTGTTCATCAGGTTCGACATGAATGTCGGTCGCTCGAATTTGAATGGCAAAGGTGATGATCTGATTACACAACCGGATCATCGGCGCTTCGGTACCGGACTGTTCACCCAACACTCCGATACCTTGCTTCGCGAGCTGATCAACCAGATTCGTGATCGTCTCACTTTGGGCATAGTACCGTTCGATGGCATCGGCAATAGTTTGCGGCGGAGCCGTCACCACTTCGACATTCAATCCGGTCACTCGTTCAATCGTGTCGACCGCCATGACATTGTAGGTATCAGCGAGCGCAATTTTGAGGAGATTCCCTTCCCGACTCAGCGGGAGAAGCTGGAATTGTGCGGACAATTCATGCGGCACAAGTTCGAGCACATCAGGAGGAATAAAGTAGTCCGTTAGATCGAGAACTGAGGCTTGCGACTCTGTAGCAAGATATGTCGTTAAGACTTCATCAGTGATGAACCCGAGGCTGACGAGGGTTTCACCGAGAAATTTGCCCAGACGTTTGGACTCTTTCAGGGACAGATTTAATTGATCTTCAAGGAGAAGACCATCTGCCACCAGACGGTCGCCAAGACGCTTGGGTTTCGGCGTGACTTCTGCTTGTTCAATGAAAGAAGTACTCATACGTCATTGACCTTATGAGAGTATTGGGTTCGAGGAACGGAAGAGCCGGAGGTAACGATCGGGAATGGTGAGGGTGGGGGGAGACTCGGAATTCTTTTGTCAGAACTGTTTAACACCTCCTCTCTCCATTTAGGCACGTCCAACACGCCATCCACATGGATGACGGTCAATTGGCCAGGAAACACACCGTGACAGCCCTCTAGGACATGAAGGTTTCCAGGATTGGCAGCATTGCTCGACACATTTTCCACGCCCGAGGACATGATCCTGTTCTGATTTGGCAATAGACGGTGTCCTTACAAATGTCATCATCATTCATCATTGCATCATGTCAACAAACCCGAAGGCTTTGCCTATCCTAACTAACAGTCTCAGACCTCCAAACTCACACGCCATTCACTGGTAATCCGATAAGCCTTCGCGGTTCTCATTGGTTTTATCCATGATTCAAATAAATCATCATTTGATCAGTTGCGGCGTCATATTTTGCCCGACCTCGAACGACGCGCTCTGCTGTCGTGGCACCAATGCCTGGATCGAGAATGGCATCGACTTTGTCAAAATCCGCATCGCTGATCCCCGAAAAATAGACATACACGACATTTGAATTACTCGGGATATCGCTATTGCCGTCATTATTCAAATCCCAACCAATATTACTGACGGTCGCGGGATCGTTGTATGCCACCGGCGTACTCGAGGTCGGCATAAAGACCTGCGTTCCCAGACCGGGCGGCACATTGGTGATAAACTTCGCCAAATAGGGGCCTCGAAACCTTACCCAACTATTCGCACCGGTATTCAAAGCATCGTTCGCATCCAGCGTGAGACGTGCCCCAAGTGATATCGCTGTCGCGCTGTCTCCAGTGGCCTCTGCTGCCGGCGTTCCGCCGACATCTAACGGAAGCAGCGAACTGATATCAGAATAATAGTCGACTACCGCTGTTTCATAGGTCCTGACCGCAGCCACCAAGGCATTCGCTCTCGATTCAGCCATGATCTCGAACACTTTTGGCAGCAACAGTGCCACCAAGATCGCAATGACGGCCAAGACACCAATCATTTCGATCAAGGTAAATCCTTGTTCTTTACTCATGTTTTTCATAAATCCTTCTCCTCCTGCATCGTCATTGAAGACCTTATGGTAGATTTAATGGCGTATAAAGGCTCTTTGTTCTCGTTTTCTGTTTTCATTGGCATTCTTCGGCAGTCTTTGCTCCAGCCTTAAGGGCTTTCTGACTATAAAAGTAGAAAAATGTTGCATGTTGCTCGTTGCTCGTTGCTCGTAAAGGACCAGAAAGACTCGTTAGGCGAGATACGGACGACGAAATACGTTCGATCCGACGAAAGCTATTGGTGAGCCAGATAGAGTTGAAGACTCATATCAACCGGATCATATTTCGCCCGACCTCGAATCTGCCTCTCCTCCACAGTTCTTCCAATGTCTGATTCCACAACCTTATCAATGCGGAGAAATTGCTCCGGAGTTATTCCAGTGACACGGAGCATGACGATATGGGCCTGAGTCGGAACATCGTTTCTGGCATTATCGCCTTTTAAATCCCAAGCCTGGTTGCTCCCGGTCACAACGGCTCCTAACGGGAGGGCTTTATGAGTCTGCAGATACATGGCTCCACCGAGTTCTGGCGGGTGCTGCGTATCAAACTTCTCCAGATACGGTCCCTGAAACTTCGTCCACAGATTGGAATCCCCTGCTCGCGGGTCACCCGCGACAAGTGTCAGTTGAGCAGGAAGCGAGCTGGGGTCTGCGCTATCTCCCGTTTGTTCGAGATGAGGCAGCCCCTGAGAATCCAGAGGCAGCAGGGTCCCCACATCTGCATAATACCGACTGATCGCTTGCTGATAGATTTTGGCAGACGAAACAAGCGATTCGGCTTTGGAGTCTGCGATCAATCCATAGACGTGAGGCAGCGTCATGGCCGCTAATACGGCGCCAATGGAGACGACTCCAATTGTTTCTAGTAGGCTTAAGCCTCTCTGAGCATGGAGAGGAGCAGACTTTCGTAATTTCAACATCACCTGACTTTCAGATTTTTCCTTTGTTGTGATGTCTTTCGGTTGCCTGTTGATGAATCTATACCTGTTGATCTCGCAAGGCAGGTGAGCATTCATCTGTCGACGTGCCAAACTGAAACAGAAAGATCTCTAAGATTTCCTGCAAAGTTATGAACGAGTGTCGAGTTCTTGTAGCGCAATCTTGGCAAACGGGTCGCCCTGTTGCGACGCATGACGAAATAAGTCCTTGGCTCTCTCAATATCCTGATGTTCCGTCTGGGCATCGGCATACATAGAGCCAAGATGAACGAGTGCAGCGGTAGAATCCGGCTCTACTTGAAGGGCTTGTTCGTACGCGTTGATTGCCTCCGATATCTGACCTTGCATTCGGAGTGCACTGCCAAGCCCCACATAGGCTTCAGCCACGTCTTGATTCTGACGCAGGGCTTGCCGATAAGCCGCGGCGGAGGCTTCATAGTTTCCACGAACAAAAAATGACCGCCCTAGTTCTCGATGCCATTTCTCATCATGGAGGATGGATTGGCCTGTTTCCGGAGAGAGACGGACGGGCAGAGGGGAGGGCTTGGACACTGGTAGGTTCTGTGTTTCCATGCCAGTTTCACGCACTGATTCTTTTACATCGAACAATGAGGAATCGTGCAAACCACGAAGAATAGCGGCCTTGGTAAACTGACCCTGTTGTGTCAGCGTTGCCGGATTTTGAAGCGATTGAGGACTGCCGCTATTTTCATAATCGGTTGCACACCCCTGGCATATGGACATTCCGACTACGATGACGGCACACCGGCTAAGCCAATTCGTTGTTCTCTTCACGACAGACTCCTCTGTTCATACATGGATCACGATGGGAGACGTCACTCACCAATACTCCCATGATATTCAATTCTCACAACTTGGGGTTCTTGCTACTTGTATCGGGCCATTGACGTAGTTCTTGATAGTTGGAATACCGCACCCATCACCTATAGCTGTTTCGAATAACTTCCGCATGGTTGAAGTGAGTCATGACGCGGAGTTCGTTGATATGCCGCAGGTGGAACGTATTGGAATTCGCTATAGACAACGATGACTGACCCCAATACGCCTCTTTTGCTAACAACCGAGGATCGATTAAGGGAATGTCTTGAAGTAAACAGAAACAAACTTGAATGAGTAGGAAGAAAACGACGTTCAGAAATTTTCTGGCAGAGAAAATGGGGTAAAACCACCAAGCCCGCTATAGCGGGCTTGGTGGTTTTCTATCGAGGGCTCAATGTCCCGCTGAGGTCAAATTTCGTTATTCGGCCTTAAAAGCTTCCGTTAACAGGGGTTGCAGTTCACCCTTCTGTTCCATCGGCCCCAACACATCGGTATCACCATAAAACGTTCCATTGATGAACACTTTGGGTAGGGTTGGCCAATTCGTCATCTGATTCAAAAACTCTCGTTTTTCCGGGTTCGTGAGGACATTAATCAGCTCATAGGGATGCCCGAACTTATTAAAAAACTCCATGGTTTCTACGGTAAATCCACATTGAGGGGCAGATTTCGTCCCCTTCCCGTAAATCAAGATTTTATGCTCTTTAATTTCACGTTGAACTTCTTCTTCGATTGGATTGGACATGGGATTGTTCTCC
>BQIX01000350.1 GCA_021604145.1 Nitrospirales bacterium | reverse complement strand
ATAAGACGCTTGTTTCTTCTTCCAGGGCATATTTTGTCCCGATCAGTGAATATCAGATCATGCAGCATCATGGATTAGTCAACGCGCAAAAGGTGATTCATCACGGCATTGACGTAGACGACTATCCGTTCAAGGGCAGTCTAGGTCATCACGACTATTTATTCTCGATCGGAAGAATCACGAAAGATAAAGGGCAGGATACAGCCATCGAGATTGCGAAAAAAACAGGCTCACGTCTCATCCTCGCCGGCAATGTCCAAAACAAAGCCAAAGACCGCGAATATTTCAAAGGATTACAACAATCAATCGACCTTGTGACAGACGTGGGCCCATTGATACCTGGAAGTGATTATTATGAAATGGTGATGAAGCCTATTCTGGATTCAGATAAGCAGATCATCTATATCGGAGAAATTGATAGCGCTCAGAAAAAACTGTGGTACCAGTATGCACAAGCGACACTCTTTCCTATTCAATGGGACGAACCATTTGGGCTTGTGTTGATTGAATCCATGGCCTGCGGGACTCCAGTCATTGCTTTTCGTAAAGGCTCGGTACCTGAAATTATCCTTCATGGAAAAACGGGGTTCGTGGTGGATTCAATCGATCGTATGGCTGAGGCCGTGAAAGCGATCCATCTTATTAACCCCAGTGACTGCCGCAGTCACGTGGAGGAACATTTCTCAATCGCCAGCATGGCCAGAAAATATTCAGAACTGTATCAGCGGATTATCGATGAAAGGACGGTATGCCTAAAGACATCCCCGTTAGTAACGGGTCTTTCCTTTTAAATTTTGATTCGGATTACCAGATTCGGGACGTGTACTTCCCGTTTATCGGACAGGAGAACCATGGAAGCGGACATCCTTTCCTCTTCGGGGTCTTGGTCGATGGACAGTATTCGTGGATGGGCTCGGAATGGGAAAAAGATTTACGGTATGAAAATGAAAGTCTTGTGACAAAAGTTGTTCTGAAAAATGAGTCCTTAGGTTTGGAACTCCGATGCTCGGATGTGGTGGACTTGGATTTAAACATCTATATTAAAAAAATCGAAGTACGTAATCTTAACGCTCAATCTCGTCAAGCCCGGCTCTTTTTGAGTCATGATTTTTTTCTGTATGGGAACGACATTGGAGGCACCGCGTATTTTGATCCCCGAAGCTGTTCGATCATCCATTACAAAATGCACCGGTATTTTCTGATCAGCTGTTGGGCACATGACCAATGGGGAGTGAAACATTTTGCCTGTGGAAAAAGAGTGACTTCGGGAAGTTTGGTGACTGTGAAGGAGATAGAAAATGGAGAACTGAGTGGGGAGGCCGCGGCATGGGGCTCGCCTCATTCCACCATTGGCATATGGTTGGAATTGGCCGCGAAGGGAACCACAACCGCATACTATTGGATTGCGGCAGGCCAGACCTATTCCGAAGTTGCCGGACTCAATTTGGAAGTCCATCACACCACGCCGGAAGCACTCCTCAACCGCTCGTCGAAATACTGGAAAACATGGGTTCATGAAGACTCGCTCCAACTCCAAGGTCTGCCCAAATCCCTGACCGATCTGTTTCACCGAAGCCTGCTTATCCTCAGAACTCAAATTGATAACCGCGGTGCCATTATTGCTGCCACTGATTCGGATATTATTCGTTTTGGAAAAGATACGTACTCGTATATGTGGGGACGGGATGGTGCGTTTGTCGCTGCCGCGTTAGCCAAGGCCGGGTATTCGCATGTCTGTATGAAATATTTTGATTATTGTGCCAGGGTGTTATCCGACGAAGGCTATTTATTCCAGCATTATAATCCGGATGGATCGCTGGCCAGCAATTGGCATTCTTGGTTAGTTGCTGGACAAGAGGTCCTTCCTATTCAGGAAGATTCAACCGCGTTGACCCTTTGGGCGCTATGGATTCATTACCAAAGCTTGAGAGACGTTGAATTTATTCGGCCTCTCTATAATACACTTATTAAGAAAGCGGCTGACTTTTTAGTTCGTTACCGAGACCCACAAACACTTTTACCCTTACCGTCTTATGATCTTTGGGAAGAGCGTTACGCCCTGCACGCTTATACTGTGGCATCCGTGATTGCTGGTCTCAGGGCTGCGGCGAATTTTGCCGCCCTCTTTCAGGATACTTCCCTCGCTGAGAAGTATGATTCTGCCGCCGATGAAATGACGGTGGGGGTGAGTCATCACTTGTACCATGACGGACTCAAGCGATTTGCACGTTCGGGAATTCGAATAGATAAGGGCTATCAACTTGATGAAGTCATTGATGTCAGTCTGTTAAGCCTAGCCACTCTTGGAGTGTTGGATTCCAAAGATCCTCGAATGTGTGAAACCGCCAAAGCGGTGCGCGAGCAGTTGTGGCTGAAAACATCTGTTGAAGGGTGCGCCAGATATCAGGGTGATGTGTACCAACTTGCAGAGGATAGTCCCAAAGACATTCCCGGAAATCCATGGTTTATCTCAACCCTGTGGTTAGCAGAATATTTTATTGATCAAGCAGAGAACCAGCAGGAGCTTCAAGCCACACTTCCGTATCTTGAATGGTGTGAAAAAAATGCACTTCCTTCCGGTGTGCTTGCCGAGCAGGTGCATCCTGTCAGCGGTTCACCTCTTTGTGTCTCTCCTCTCACTTGGAGTCATTCCGCATTTGTTTGGACTGTGCTGCGATACACTGAAAAGGACAAGACACTTAGAAAATAAGAGCTATCGTTTTCTGGGTGAGCCAATGTGCTTGAAGGGGGTGCTTTACGTTCTTCCCAATAGCGTAAAGGTAGGGTAGGTCATGTGTCGATAAATAGAGAGCAGATATAAAACGAATAAAGAAATTGCCAACGTCTTGGCCCTCAGTGTAAAAACAGTGAAAAATCACGTGAGAAATATCTGTCACAAACTTCATGTCTATGATCGCACCCAAGCGGCATTCTCGCCATACGTAAAGGAATACATCGAGTTTGAATATCGGCAGTTGTAATGGTCTTTCGTGAAAATGCTGAGAATGGTGTTTTCGACATTTCTTCTAGTCGTCATTTCCACCCTTATCTGTTATCCCTCAATTCCCAGATATGGTTTCCCTTTGATTTGCTTATGTGGTTGGAGAGATCGCTACTTGTTCAGTCGTCCTATTCGTATGTTGCACCTACGTGATATCAGAATATCAAAGGACGTTCTGCTGCTCTAATAGAGTAATCTGAGTCCGACTGATTTGACTCATCCAATATGAGAGGGCAGCGAGTCGAACGTGTGATATTGCACGTCATGAGATGTGCGATATCACACAAATTCGTGAATAACTGAATAATGACGTCTGCTAAATTTATATCGATAAATGGAGTATTCATTTAAAACTTTTAAATTTCAATATGTTGCAGGCTGTGTTGTCTTTATCTTCTGACGGTAACATGTAAAAGGAATATACCTTGCATTTCTCCTATAGCATGCGAGGTGAAACATGAATCCAATCTATGATTTATTTGTTATCGGTGTTGTTGTCTTGATGGTGGGAGTGAATCTGTACTATTCAAGACCACAGTTGAACCAGCCACTCTCTATATTCTCAGGTCTGAGAGAGAAGCTGACGGCCGTCAATATATTGAGTACGTACAGTCACAATACGTCCATTTCACAACATGCCTCAACGTCACAACATGCTTCAACGCCTCTTTCTTTGAAGTAAATGATTCAGTGACGTCTGTGCATCCTTTTGGTCGTACTCTTTCCTCCTCATGAGGGATCTGCTTATCATGTACCGAAGAGAGACTGAATAGGGTTCTCATTTCAGGTACATCCTTCCTCGCTTTTAGCTCACGTATAAGGTTTGGTTCCCATATTTCTTTTTGCTTGCCTTGGTGTCACTTCTTCATTTTCTTCGTTGCGACAATGTGGTCTACTTTCAGACATGCATCATCTACGGAGTCAGGATTGGAACTATACCTGTGAGTGAATGATTCGAAGATTCTCAAAAGGGGACTCTTTACCCTGTTCATGAATTCATAAATGCTCAGAGACATTGTTCACGGTATGAATGTGTTCAAGAATTTTATGAATTTCTTGATCTGGCTCACATGTGAAATTACGCAATAGGACCTGGGAGAGAGCTTGGAAAACTTGGGGAGATGTAACGAATAGAAATTACATGTTGAGGGTAAGCTGTGAGACCTGATTACGTGGTTTTGCAGAGTAAGGCGTAGTCAATTTTATACTTCACGAAATGTTCGTAATGATACCGGCGGGTAAAGGAAAAAAGGAGATTGGATGATGGCTGATGTCGAACGCACGAATCAAGAGGCAAACAGGTCCGTTGCCGATCCGACAACCTATCAAGTCAGATTAATTGCCTCTCGTGAGGTTGCTCATAAGACGATGGCCTTCTACTTTGAACGGCCAACCGATTTCACCTTTCATGCCGGGCAATTCATGGATGTCACGCTTCTGAATCCGCCTGAAACTGATTCAGCTGGAGATACTCGCGTGTTGACGATCGCGAGTGCACCATCAGAGAATTGCCTCATGGTGGTGACTCGTCTGCGTGATACGGCTTTTAAGCGGGTCCTGATGAATATGCCTCTGGAAACGATGGTGAATATTGAAGGTCCATTTGGCAAATTGACGTTGCCTGAACATGCCGCGAGACCCTTAGTGTTTCTGGCTGGTGGCATTGGGATTACACCGTTTCGGAGTATGCTAGTCGAGGCTGCGGCTCAGGGTCTTCCTCATCGTTTTACGCTTTTCTACTCAAACCGTCGTTCGGAA
>BQIX01000349.1 GCA_021604145.1 Nitrospirales bacterium | reverse complement strand
AGATTTCCAGGAAGATGATAACTGACGCCTCCATGTGCAATGAATTGGAACGGTCCTCCAATATCTTGACGGCCATACTCCCAATCACTGATCAGTGCCCCGCCGGCTCCAATATCAAATGTCATATTCCATGTTTTCTTTGTGAATGCGAGTCCTGGAGTGATCTCAGTGATAAATCCTAAATCCCCCGCTCCTCGTAACACACCGGCTGAGCCGTTGAGCCGCCAATGTGTGTCCCAACCTGACGGACTTTTCCAGCCTGTCGGCAAGCCGATAAATCCGAATACGTCGAATTGTTCAAAGTCTTCCTTTTCACCAGGCGGCAATCCAGCGTCCTGAAAATTCATGCCACCACGAATGCCAATGCCCATGGTGTCAATGTATTGAGCCCAAACGAATCCTGAGATACTCGTCAACGCACAGATGACAAAAAAAATGACGAGGAGGACTCTCAGTTGAGTGGGCGTCCTTTGGCCGTATCCAGAGGGGTACGGCTGGCAATCATACGTAGAACGTTTGCTTGAGTTGAATGTTGAGTGTTGAAACCTCATCACACGTTGATGTCATCCTTATTCGTCTATTCCAGGTAATTTTTGATCTTCCTTTCTCAAGAAGACTGATCGGAATTTTCGTTAGATATTTTGAATGTATCAGAAATCATAAAGTCGAGTTGGTATACACCATGGCGCTGATTTCTTCAAGCTCAGCATCAATCATCATTGGGTTTGGAAGGAGTCGTCTGACGATTTGTCAAAGTGTTACAAATCAATCAATGGTCGTGCGTTATTTAACTGGCTCATGGTTTCATTGATCGTTTAAGATATCCACGAATTGTAGGTTTTCAAGATTGACCTTGGAAATTCATGGCGCGAATCGCCTCATGTGCTCAAGAATTTGCCTATTAGTTGGGTGATTATAGCCAGTCCTAATAAGAGTGAGGTGTGACGGTGGCGACGATTGTTGAGTGATCCTGCATAACCTCAATAGGTAATTGAGGTTCAGCCCGGGTCTTCTCCTGAGGTGTCGACTTGAGAGCGTCAAGTCTGCGCGATGGCTCACTTCAAACATAGGAAGGTGATACCCGCTTGGATGATAGCGAATCGAAATACATTTCAGCTAAACCTGAGGACTTTGATCGCGATATCCAACGTGTCAAAAGAGCGAAGGTTCATTGAATCGGCTATAACTGACAATGTTTGACGTTTTCTATCACGTATTCGATAGCAACATTGTACAAGTTCGTGCTTGATTTTTTCGGTATAACTGAAACGGCTATAACATCACAAAAGTCTCTTTCCGAATGTCCGATCCTATGCAGAGCCGAATTCACTTTAGTTTTCCGACCTCGGATACACTGCTTCTCACACTTGCAGGATCGTGGAGTCTCCATGATGGTCTGTTGACATTTTCTGAAACTGAAAAAGCCATTCGATCGACTACAGAAATTCGAAAATTAACATTTGATACACAGCAGGTCACTTGCTGGGATAGCAGTCTTGTGACGTTTGTGCTCAGGATTCTTGCCTACTGTTCCTCCCGCCATATTGACGTTGATCGAAGCCATCTGCCGGAGGGCGTTCAACGTCTTCTCACGCTTGCGACATCGATTCCTGAACGACAAGATGCAAGACGCACGGTTATTTCTGAATCCTGGCTTGCCCGTTTGGGAAGGAAATCCATGGTGGCCATGGTAGGCGGGAAGGAAATGCTTGCCTTTATCGGAGAGGCCTCACTCGCGTTTGTGTCTTTTCTCAAGGGAAATGCTCGCTTTCGTCGATCCGATTTCTTGCTGATTCTTCAAGAATGTGGAGCCCAAGCGCTTCCGATCGTTTCACTCATCAGTTTTCTTGTTGGGTTAATTCTGGCTTTTGTCGGAGCCGTTCAATTACAGCAATTTGGGGCTCAAATCTATGTAGCGAATTTGGTTGGATTGGGAATGGCACGAGAAATGGGAGCGATGATGACGGGAATTATTATGGGTGGACGAACGGGAGCATCGTTTGCAGCTCAATTGGGAACGATGCGAGTCAATCAAGAGATTGATGCGATGGTGACGCTGGGACTCTCGCCAATGGAATTTCTCGTTCTTCCTCGCATGCTCGCGCTTTCATTGATGATGCCGTTACTCTGTCTCTATGCGGATGTTCTCGGTATTCTTGGTGGAATGGTGGTTGGGGTAACGATGCTAGATCTAGGTTTTATCGAATATTTCAACCAAACGCAGGCCACGTTAAGTTTGATGGACTTTTTCTTAGGTCTGGTGAAGAGTGTGGTCTTTGGTATTCTCGTGGCGATTGCTGGATGCCTGCGAGGGATGCAATCTGGAAATAGTTCTGCTGCCGTCGGGATTGCCGCCACGTCTGCCGTCGTCACCAGCATTGTCTTCATCGTCGTGTCTGATTCAATTTTAACGGTGCTCTATGATGTGCTTGGTGTTTAGGATTGCAAATGCTGGAAGCCAAACCTCATATCGCCATTCAAAACCTTACGATGGCCTATGGTGACTTTGTGATTCAACGTGATCTAGACTTTGCGATTCACCGTGGCGACATCTTTATTATTATGGGGGCAAGCGGGTGCGGGAAAAGCACGCTCTTGCGACATCTTATTGGATTGAAGCCGCCAGCTACAGGGGACGTCTTGTATGAGGGGGAGAGTTTTTGGAACGCCGAGGTGCTGCGCCGCGAACGGATGATGCGGCGATTTGGCGTTTTGTTTCAAAGTGGGGCACTCTGGAGTTCTATGACCTTAGCTGAAAATATTGGCTTGCCCCTGACAGAGTATACGAATTTGACTCGGCATGAAATACGAGAAATTGTTGCACTCAAACTCGCATTGGTGGGACTTGCGGGATTTGAAGAATACTATCCTCATGAGATTAGCGGAGGGATGCAGAAACGAGCGGGATTAGCTCGGGCTATGGCTCTCGATCCAGAAATTCTTTTTTTCGATGAACCATCGGCAGGGTTAGACCCGATCAGTTCACGGCGTCTCGATGACTTGATTCTTGAACTCCGTGATAGTCTTGGCGCAACGGTGGTCATGGTGACGCACGAACTGCCGAGTATCTTTGCCGTCGGAACAAACTCCGTCTTTCTCGATGTCGAAACAAAAACCATGTTAGCTGTTGGCTCGCCTCGCACATTGTTACAGGAGTCATCCAATCCTCAAATTCAAACATTTCTAACACGGGGAGAAACGGAAGGCGTGAAGGGTGAAGCGTGAAGCGAAAGATGGGATACGATGCCAGATATATGACTTTATTGTTTCGCATGCATTGGCAGGTGATGAGCTGTGAGTAAACGATCAAACCCGACACTTATCGGGACCTTTGTTATCGGCGCAATCGTGTTGGTGGTTATCGGAGTTTTGATTTTTGGTGGTGGTAAGTTCTTTAAAGATCAACTCATCTATGTCCTCTATTTTGATGACAACTTAAAAGGATTGAGCGTTGGCGCTCCTGTGACATTCCGGGGCACACGAATTGGCTCGATTACAGAGATTAAAGTGGTGATTGATGCACAAGGAGAGTCTATTCGCATCCCGGTGTTGATGGCATTAGAAGAAGGCGCTGTAGAGGTGGTGAACACAGGGCCTGACACTATCATGCCAGAAATTGTTGAAGAAAAAGATCGAGCCTTTCTCGGGAAAATGATTGAGGACCGTGGATTGCGTGCACAATTGCAAATGCAAAGTTTAGTCACGGGAAAACTGTTAGTGCAGCTTGATTTTTTCCCTCTCAGTCCTATCAAGCTACATACAGGACTTGATGATCCGTTTCCTGAATTTCCGACAATCTCTTCGAGCTTAAGCCTCTTGACTCACAAGCTTGAAGATATTCCGATTCAGGATCTGGCTGCAACAGCGTTGCGTGCAATCCAAGGGTTGGACCAGCTACTCAACTCTCCTGATCTCAAGGGACTGGTTGCTGAAAGCCGAATCCTGGTGAAAGATCTGCGTGATCTAACCCAGGTGATGAATCGAGAGCTCACGCCCGTGATGACGGGGTTGGACGAGACTATTCGCGATACCCAGCGCCTTGTCGGACAGATTGATTCGCAAGTTCAGCCATTAAGCGGGGATTTTCGAGAAGTCGCAAAGTCGGCACGTATGAGCCTTAAGCAAACACAAGAAACCCTGTTGGCTATTCGTGGCGTTGCCGGGAAAGACTCGGCATTACCGTATCAACTCACGAGTACGCTAAAAGAACTGAAAGCCGCGGCTCGTTCGATTCGAGGGTTAGCGGATTATTTGGAGCAGCATCCAGAAGCGCTACTCCGCGGAAAGGATGGTCAATGAGTTTCTACGTATCCCGTTGTGTCCTTGTGACCGTCGTCTTCTTTGCCTGTACGATGTTGATGGGCTGTGGTTCAACGCCGTCCACACGATATTACCAACTACACGCAGCGTCTGCTTACGATAGCGGATCTGATAGGACTGGGGATAAGGCAAAAACGATCGTCGGTGTGGGGCCAGTGGAAATTCCCTCATATGTGGATCGTACGCAAATGGTCATTCGGGTGGGAGAGACAGAGGTTGAACGGTTGGAGTTTGAGCGCTGGGCTGAACCCTTGGAGCAGAACTTGACGAGAGTGCTCATTGAAAACATTTCACAACTCTTGTCGAGCCGTGGTTTTACCATCGTTCGGTGGGATGACGAACTTTCATTGGACTCCCGGGTTCGTGTCGAAGTCACGAAGTTCGACATGACAATAACCGGGGATGTGTCTCTTCTCGTCCGCTGGATACTCTCAGGAAAAGAC
>BQIX01000348.1 GCA_021604145.1 Nitrospirales bacterium | reverse complement strand
GGCTTTCAGTGAGTTATGGGCATATTCATGGTCTGCTCTTATGAACCTTCTTCGACTTGTAAGGACCTCGCTATGGAATCTGGTAAATTTCGATTAGTGACCCGCAGTGATTTTGATGGACTTGTTTGTGCTGTCTTGCTGAAAGAAGTGGGGATTATTGAAGAGATACAGTTTGTCCACCCCAAAGATATGCAGGATGGAAAAATTGCAGTTTCCGCCTGTGACATTACGACGAATCTTCCATATGTGGAAGGTGTGCATCTTGCGTTTGATCATCACCTGAGTGAGACCATTCGCAATACGGGTCAGAGGGACAATTATATTATTGATCCTGATGCCCCTTCAGCTGCGCGGATTGTCTATCAGTATTACGGTGGCGATAAAACCTTTCCTGCAGCGTGGGATGAGATGATGGAAGCCGTGGATAAGGGCGATTCAGCTCAGTATGAGATTGATGAAATTTTGAATCCGCGTGGCTGGGCGTTGATGAATTTTCTTATGGATGCACGTACGGGACTAGGGCGTTTTCGTCAATTTCGAATTTCGAATTATGAGTTGATGATGGAACTCATCGAGCAATGCAAAAGCCTGAGTGTCGATGAAATTCTCGCTTTACCAGATGTGCAAGAGCGGGTTCAGTTGTTTCAAGAACATGCTGAATTGGCCAAAGAGCAGATACAGCGATGTTCGACGGTTCATGGGAATCTGGTTGTCTTAGATCTTCGTGAAGAAGACACGATCTATGCAGTCAACCGTTTTATGATTTATGCCTTGTTTCCCGAATGCAATGTTTCCATTCATGTCATGTGGGGACTCAAAAATCAAAATACGGTGTTCGCCATTGGGAAGTCGATTGTTAACCGAAGTTCAACATTGAATATTGGAGAACTCTGTCTCACGTATGATGGCGGTGGACATCAGAATGCAGGGACATGTCAGCTTGCAAATGATAGCGCCAATGAAAAACTGCAAGAGGTTATTGAAAAAATTCATGCGCAAGAATTAGTCCCGGTGTCAGCAGGATCCACATCCTGTTCACAAGTCTATAGCGATTCCAAATAAGTTCCAGTGGTCCCTAGGCCACGATCGCTCAACGCACCGCTGGCCTTGTCGGTTCAATCTTATACTGAAAATCGCTAGGCACTCAATATTGTGATCATGGGTGGCCTAGACCACGAACGCGTAAGATCTTTGTCAGTCCAACCCTTACTGAGACGCACTCGGCAAACGAACCATGAGGGTTACAGGTGTCCTAGGGCCCGAACGTTCTACGTTCCGTGGGTGTGGTGTGTTCCATCGTTACTGAGAAATGTGAAGGGTATCGGTGGTGGGATTACAGGTGCCCTAGTAGCGACGATTGTTGAGTGCTTCGACGTAACCGCAATCGGAAGCCGACGTTCAACACGGTTTTGCCTCTAAGGTGTTGCCTTAAGGTCGTCAAGCCTGCGCAATTACTCGTTACAAGCATCGAAAGGTTATACCCGCTTGGATTGACTGGCAATGATTGACGTTTTTATCACGTATTGAATAGCAAGATTAAATACGTGAGTGCGTTATCGTTTCGGTATAACTGAAACGACTATAGCTGGCCTTACATGTGGTGGGTTTGCGTCGGAAATTGTATCCTGCCGTAAACCCTTTCAGCGACAGTAGGGGCGTTGATCGTTTAGTTTTGACGTTCTCTCCTTCCTAACAATCTTAGCCATACAATATTGGAAATAGCGAGGCCGAAGCCTTCTTGTTGTTCAAGAAGACCTCGGCCTTACTCTATAGAGGGGTGCGTCAATGAAGGTCGGTCTATTTGCCTCTAAGACGTAATTGTCTTTGCTTGAATTGCCGCGATCGATCACTCCGCGAGAAAATTTACCCATCGCTAGAATAGAAGTCTCTTGACAGACGTTGAGGATACCGGTACATACAGGATTTTTTAGAGGTTGCTGTTGTCTTCCATAATTTTCTCTCACAGGACTTCACCTCATTTTCTCGGTACACGTCAAATGATACAGGTGCCCATGATCTTGAGCTGTTAGCCTACAGACCCACGGTCTTCTGCTGAGATTGTTTGATTGATGAAGCTCATACGAAAGGAGTAAACAATGCCGAACCGCAGAGAATTTGATCACCTTATGAGTAGTAAATTCAGGGTGGAAATAGAGGGGGTGACTCAAGCTCAGTTTTCTGCCTTTGAAGGGTTGGAATCCACGACGGAAGTTGTGACGTTTGTTGATGGCAACGATTTGATTGTCCGTAAAAGACCGGGACGAACCAGTTATTCCAATCTCGTGTTGAAGCGCGGGTATATCAATACCAATGAGCTTTGGAATTGGCATAAAGCGGTGATTGACGGGAAAGTCGAAAGGAAATCCGGGTCAATTATCGCGTTGGCTGACGATGGGTCGGAAGTCTTACGCTATAACTTCTTTGAGGCTTGGCCTTGTCGTTGGAAAGGGTTTGAGTTTGATGCCAGACAAGCAGGTTCGTTATTCGAAGAAATTGAAATTGTTGTTGAAAAGGTTGAGCGGGCGTAAGAAGAAAGTTGCTACCAGACTTTCAGTACAATACAGATTATGGATGCCAGATTTGTCGAAAAATTTTTAGAAGACAGACTTAAGCGTTTATTAGGAAAACAGGTCTTGTTGACTCGTGGACCAATGGTAGTGTCGAAATTTAGCGGTATTCGGCCTGAAGTGTATTGTCATGTGTCGCAACTTGAAGATTTTGGAGGAGTCACTGCTGAGGGCGCGATGATTACTCGAAGGCCAGTGAAAGGGCCTTCGTCTTTCAAGGGTTTCCAAGAGGAACGACCAGGCCGACTGATTATCACAGTGGTCTGTCTCTCTGGTTCCTATGACGTCTTGCAGGAACTGTTGGAGACAGTTTCGCCGACGGTTCTATTGGGCTTGGAATTGCTGCCGGGGTTTTCTCTAGGGTCTCTACCTAAAGATACGGTACAGCTACGTTTCGATGAGTTTCACGCATGCCTGTCTTCGGCGGAAATCAAGGCTGAACGTGATGGGGAACAATCATATTTTCTTGGAACGTTGATCTTTCATTTGGACGGATTTATACACGTCCGAGTGACTGAGCGTGATGGTCTCGTCGGCAAATCTACCCTCAAGGCAGAAAAAGTTTTAAGAAAGCCAGGCGCAAATCGTGCCCAGAGAAAGTCTGGTAAAACGTGAGTGATAATTTGTCTGTCGAAATAGAGGTCGTAGCCGTCATTCAATGAAATTCTTCTTCTCTCGCAGTTGTTCATTGGAAATTCGAACTATACATCATTGTTGATTGAGCGCTTTAGCGAATCCAAATAGTTGAAAGTAGATATGCTAGGACACGATACATGCAAGACTTCGCGACTCTCACATACATTCGACATCGTCACTCAATAATCCGACTGATCTCTGGATGACAGGTGTCCAAGTTCAGCAGAGGCCTATCAACGATAGCCGTTCCAATTATTTTCTGTACGTATGAAGCGGTGTTTCGCGCTGAGTTGGTTGATTTGAATCGGCTGGAAGTTATTTGGTTTCGCTATAGCCTCGCGCAGGTACTTACTTCACACATGCGGAAGTTATAGCCGTACCTTTAGAACATTCGCTTGTACGAGGTGTGTGGTTGCGCAGTGTACATGCTGTCAATTCGGCTGCACGTTATGGGGTTTCGCTATACTTGAAACGGCTATAGGTCTCAAGCTATGGGGCGCCGTTTACGTTTTCCTGACGGTAGATCCAGGCCGGAAATACTGGAAGCGAAACTTTACATTTTTGTTCTGTGAGATCGAAGTTCGTAGGAGCTGGAGAGGGACGATCGCCATCAGGAGAGGCATAGGCTTGACTCCCATTGTCCAACAGTAGTGACCAGCGGTTTTTAGGTTGTTGCAAAGTCAGCGAGGTTGGTTTGTCATTAAATCCAAGCATAAGTAACATGGCTGGTGCGGTCGGGTGTTTGCGATAGATGGTAAGAGTATTGGATTTTTTGTTTGTCCACACACGTAACTGATGTCCTTTGATGCCAGGGCCCAATGACGGATGCTGTTTGCGAAGTGTGATGAGTTGCTTTACCCATGCAGCCATCTGTTGTTGAAGGTCGGTCTGTTCGTCAGATGGTGTAAGTTGCGAAGCGTCAAACGTATGTGCATCATACGGATCGGGCACTTTCTTCCAGCCAAACTTCTTGAATTCTGCCAATCGTCCTTTACGTACAGCTTCAATTAACTGTTCATCTCCGTGATCAATAAAGTATTGAAATGGCCTGCGTTCGCCATACTCTTCGCCCATGAAGAGCATCGGAATGAATGGGGATAAGAGTATGGACGTCATCAGGACTTGTTGTGCTGAATGCGGGATGAGTGTTGACAGCCGGTCGCCTTGGGCGCGATTGCCAATTTGATCGTGGTTTTGTGCAAAGACGACAAAGGAGGTTGCCGGAAGATGGGCCGCCGAGTTTCCATGGCACCGGTGGCGATGGTGTGAGTATTGCCCCGAGAGAATAAAGTGTTTTTTGAACCCCGTGGCAACATGATCGAGATCTCCAAAATCGCAATAATAGCCTTGCTGTTCACCGGTTACGAGGCTGTGAAGTGCATGGTGAAAGTCGTCATTCCATTGTCCATCCAATCCATACCCGCCTTTTGAGGTTGGTGTGATGATTTTTGTGTCATTCAGGTCACTCTCTGCAATGACATGAACGGTTCGTCCAGTTCGGGCGGCTTCCGTATGAACGGCTTCAGTGAGTTCTTCTAGAATATGTTTTGCGCTAAAATCAAAAATACTATGAATGGCA
>BQIX01000347.1 GCA_021604145.1 Nitrospirales bacterium | reverse complement strand
GATTTATTTTTCTTCTCTTGTCAACGGGGTGAGTGCAGAACATGGTCGCGTTTCTCGTCGAATGTGGCACTGTCTCTGGCCTGATCTTCAGGAGTCTGACGTTCCAATTCATCATGTGACAAATGGTGTGCATGTGCCAACCTGGGTTTCCTCGGAAATGAATCATTTGTACAGCAAATATCTTGGGCCTGCCTGGATGTCGGAGTCGGATAATCCCGCGATTTGGCAGAGAATCCTTGATATTCCGGATCATGAGATTTGGGGCGTCCGGCAAGTTCTCAAGCGAAAGCTCTTAAATTTTATTCGACATCGTATTCGTTCAGGTTGGACCTCCGGTCGTCTTCAAGCTGAGCAAGTACTCGCCGGCGGAGCCTTCCTCGATCCTTATGTTCTCACGATTGGATTCGGTCGAAGGTTTGCGACGTATAAGAGAGCGAATCTGTTATTTCGTCATTTGGATCGACTGCGAACCATTCTTCAAGATCGATGGCGACCTGTCCAATTCGTCTTTGCCGGCAAGGCTCATCCAGCGGATGAGCCAGGCCAACAACTTATCCATGAAGTCTACCGTTATGCGCAATCGCGTGATATGGGTGGTCGTATTGCATTCGTAGAAGATTACGACATGCATGTGGCCAAGTTTCTTGTCCAAGGGGTTGATGTCTGGTTGAATAATCCGCGTGCACCCTTTGAGGCGAGCGGGACAAGTGGGCAAAAGGCGGCATTGAATGGGGTTCCGAATCTTAGCGTGTTAGATGGCTGGTGGAAAGAAGGATATGACGGGGCGAATGGGTGGGCGTTCCCCACGACATCGGAAGAGCTGGATGAGCAAGCTCAGGACGACTATGATGCAAATGTACTTTACAAGGTTCTTGAAGAAGAAGTAATTCCTCTCTATTACCAATGTGACCAAGATCGAATCCCACATGGTTGGGTGACGATTGTGAAAAATGCCATTCGCACAAATGCACCACAGTTTAGTGCCCGTCGAATGTTAAAGGAATATGT
Source organism: Nitrospirales bacterium (assembly GCA_021604145.1). Classification (GTDB taxonomy): domain Bacteria; phylum Nitrospirota; class Nitrospiria; order Nitrospirales; family UBA8639; genus JAGQKC01. The sequence continues at coordinate 3,793 of BQIX01000347.1, read as the reverse complement.
CAATAAATTCTACGTGCCACTCTTACACTCACACGGCCAGTCCTCTGACTCGATTCAGAGAATAGAATCCGCAAGTTGATGGCTCTCGGATCAATGCACGTAATGTGTGTTGTTGTCTGTGCTGTGAATCCCGATTCCTGGATGTGTAACGACTCGCTTTCTTCTTGAGAGAGCACTTTCTTTCGGTTGTGATTTCAGGCTTCTGTGGGATTTGGGGATGTATGATTTTCGATACGTGTTATAGGCCACGCTTGTGACTCTCGTGAAGGTTTATATCAAGTCTCCTGTATTTGCAACTGAATAGGTTGACATTGGAAGGTATGCGAGGTGGACTAGAACAAAGGAAAATTATTTGAAAAGTGCCTCGTGACTGCTTGGCTAGCTTTCTAGGTTCAGATTGCTGGTCAACATTTCTCGTTTCCCGCCCTACAGAGATTGTTCCTTCTCATTCCTTTCAATTTCATTGCGAGATTTCCTTAATCTTGGCACTGAACCTTATTAGCTAATGCTGTCTTTCATTTGTTGTTATCTTCCGACTTGGAATCGCACGATTTCTTAAAAATTATTCGATTGAAACTTGGAAAGAGGGTCTGAAAGCAAAGGGGCAATCTCCGGGTGAGAGGCAAGAGTCTGAAAGATGTGAAGGAATTCTTTCTTTTGATCTTCCTGGGTAATGTATGTATTCACGATAAATTTCAACTGATTGAGAGTTGTGCACAGAGTTGGGCGTTTGAACATCATGGGATCGGTTGACCGATGCCCCAATTTACTAAACTGTGTCAATAAGTCTTGCAGAGGGTTGTTGCCCAATTGTTCTTGTGGGTCTTGTACTTTGACGAGTTGCTCTCTAGGACGTGTCGTTAAATATCTTTGAAATTGCTTCAGATCATGGATTGCTACATTGAGAGAGTAATCAAGATGGCTGGTTTCTTGCGAGAGTTTTCCATCAGAGGTGTTTGTCATTTGTGGGTTTTCTAATTTCATTTCCTCATGCCTTACACTGAATGCCTGGAGGTACGGCTGTAAAGACATTAGTTGCTCAGACAGTTCCTGCTGAATAATTTTTTGTTCTTGGGTTTCCGACGTCAGCTTGCCCAGTTCTTGGTAGTAGCGAAATTTCCCCAGAAATGTGCGAATTTTTTCATCTAACATCTCAACTGTCATTCTCTCTTAATCCTCTATTTAGTGAATGAGTTTCTATACCTAATTTTTAATACTTAAAATTATAGTTGTGAAAAAATCATTTAAGGAGCTGAAAGTACATTCATCCAACCAAGTTGTTATACTGAATGGAGAACGAAACGTGGAGTTTCACGGCATGTTATGTCTGGACCAACCATATATTTTCCTACCATATGTTTAAGGAGAAACTCAATGGTAGTAGGCCGTACTGCTTGGTGTCGGCATTTCGCGGTTTGCCGGCTATTTACTGGGAGATACACGTGGAGCAGGAATCAATCTATCCGTCCTTGGGTACCCCAAGAAAATAAATACGATGTCCAAGAGATTGAGTGAAATGAACGTACTTGATATGTAGGTGTGTGCTTGGCAATACGAGGAGCGATGCTAAAACCCAAATCCAATGCTGAGCCCGCCTCCACTGCGGCCTCCTGTCCCTCCACCTCCAAAAATACTCCAGCGAGGTCGTTGTTGATAGAAAGACTTGTCTGAATCATTTTCCCAGACATGAATGTGGTGAATCGTGAGCATTGGGTATAGGTAGTCTGTTGTATCAAGGGAGCCAAGTTGTGACCCTGTTAATTCACCGACGATGGTTACACGTGTATCAGGAGGGAAAGTAGCTGGATCTATGAATGTTTTATTGAAGGCAAAGAAGCGGCCACCTGATAACGTCCGTTGCGGTCTTGGTTGTTCCCAATCATTGAGCGGTAATTGAAGAATTTCAAGCCGTGTCCCATCTTCTGAATTTAGAGCATGAAGGACTTCACCGCCGAGGAGAACCCATTCCCCGGTATAACTGTCAGGGTTTTGAATGATTTGAGGAAACGACAATTGTTTGTCGACTTTGGACTCGAGTGCTTCCGGGATGACGGAGGATGAAGTGGCGCATGCCTGGGTGAACAGGCCGCAAGCAATAAAAAAAAATCTTAAAAGTTGGTTTATGAACATCTTGATACTCTATCAGAAATTGTGCAGCTCTGTCTGAGCAATTCCTTCCCAAGACAGAATATCATGTTAAGATACAACTCTGAGTGTTTGTATTGTCTGCATCTCTCACCCTGGTTAGAGGCCTTTACGTCGATGGGCGAGTTTTTGAGTGCGGCTTTTGTTGCCGTGACATAAGATGGATGAAGGAATGGTTTCGTTAAGACCATATGGAAGGTTTCGCTGAAATATAGGTATGTCATGAAGAAAGTGTGGTTTTTGCTTTTTATTTTTCTCGTCGGTATTGGGTTTGGTCTCGGTGCGCCGTCTGTTGCACCGAAGTATCTCGGTCAGTATTTTCCCACAGGTCTTTCGGCCACACGCTCTGGCGTTCAAGGTGTCGTTGTGAGGAAGCAGTCTGAAACCGATCGTCTCTTATTGACGATTTCTGCCCCTGATGGTGCAATGTTGGCAACATTTGAAAAAAGAATCACTGAAATTTCTCTCTTAGTTGATGAAGGCGATATGGTCACGCTTGATACACGAGTCTATGCACCATTTGTGACTGATCCTCCAATCATCCGTGTGAAAAAACCTGATGAATTTTCTTCTCATGGCACAAAGTCTGGAGTTTCGGATAACCTTCCTGAGCAACCTGAATCTTCAATTCCTCACTCGTCACCCATGCCTCCTGAATCTGAATCCCTCACAAATACTGGGGACAATAGTCAAAGTGAAGAGAATGAGTCTTCATCGGATTCGACTGATCCGCCAGTCATAACGGACCCGCTGTTTTGATGAAGAGTTCGACAGGCTTCAGATTATTTCAGCTAGCTAATGTGTATTTTTTCCCGAGTTTTCCCACCTTTTGAGATCCCTTTTCCTGGCCGCTTCCTCTCAGGTAAGATAGCCCTCTGTTGAGTTGTTGAACTGAAAGGAAATGTACTATGGAGTTTAATCCTGGGTTTCAAGTCTCCTTGGACGTACAAGGTCGGACGTGTCTTGTCCTTGGTGGTGAGGATGAAGCTGTTGAGAAAATTGAACGCTTGTTGGACGCGGGAGCCAAAGTCACGGTTGTCAATCCTACTTTGCATACGATTCTTCGGAAACATACCGCATCCGGCAAAATCATTCATCGCGGCAGGTTGTTTCGATTGACGGATGTTCAAAATGGGGTGGCAGTCGTGATGAATACATTGGTCGGAGACCATGATCTTGCGAAGCAGTTATATGATCTTTCGAAAACTGAACGCTTTCTCGTTTGGTCCATTGATCAACCAGACCTTTCAACAATTACCATGCCGGCCTTGGTCAAGCGTGGTCATTTGCGGGTGGCCATTAGCACGAGTGGCGCATCACCATCCTTAGCCAAGGCGCTACGTCAAGATCTAGAAGCGGTGTTGGATGAAGAGCTTATTGACATCCTCAATTGGCTTTCAAAATTTCGAGAATCCCTTCGAGATTCTGAGCCAAGTGAAGTCAAACGGCGTGAGCAACTTCAGGAAGTTATTGATGGATTTCGTCTTTCGGGAACGCTTGAATATCCTAAAGCTTGGCAGGAACAACAGTTGGTTCAACCTGTAAAGGAGTCGTAGGCTATGGTGCTGTTAGAGTTCAGTATGTCACCTCTTGGTAAAGGGCAAAGTGTGAGTAAGTATGTATCACGATCTCTTGAAATTATTGACAA
>BQIX01000346.1 GCA_021604145.1 Nitrospirales bacterium | reverse complement strand
CAGTTGAACCATTCTTCATCGGCCTCGCGATCGAATAGCCCGCAGGCCGTGTATGTTGACATGTCCATTGAAGAAGACCGACGGAAGTTCATTGAGACGAGAGCGAATGGTGAGTCGGTCATGTTGCTCGATAATTGTGATGATGTGTTGGCAGATGATCACAATGTGCTTGCTCTACCCTCGATGGTAGAGCGTGGCGTGATCGTGTATGCAGGAGGCAGAGACTGGATGGAATTCGTTAAGAGCGGTGGATTCAGTGGATTCAAACGTCAGCCTCGGCCTATTCCGTTGTCCGTCTTTTTGGAGAAAGAAGCCTTCCAAGTTTTGGGCTCAGGCTTCTCCAGTGAACATCGGGTTACGATTCTCGAGCAGGCTGGGACTCATCCGTACGTTCTGAAAGCATTTGGCTCGCTGTTGTTGGCTGGTGGAAAACAATACAGAAGCGAGGAGACGGTCCAAAGGGCTGGGACCTACCTTTCACCATTTTTCCAGCGTTGTGTTAAAGAAATGAAAGAGCCCATGGAACATGACGTGCTGGTTCATGTGATCAACGCCCAAGTTCCCATCAACCCAAGGGAGGTGGCCCGTTTCTTAAAATTACCGACCATTAAACCTCTTGCGAATACTCTCTGTATCCTTGGATTGATTTGTCGATGGATTCAGAATGAGGAGGCCACGCTCTGTGCGGGGTGCCGTCTTTTTAACGAGTGGTATATGGAATCGAAGACGTCAGTCTCTACGTAATTTAGGTCTACGGTATGTTTGTTTGCTTACTGACGTTATGTTGCTTCAGCGAGACATTGCTCAACCAATGATCGCTGATGTTCCATTTGTCCAAACGATACATCGCGCAGAAGACCTTTGCGGTCAAACATGATGGCTGAGGGCGTGCCTTGTAACGAAAATCGATCAAAGGTCTCGGCTTTCATGGTTTTCTTTTTTAAATAATTTTGAACTTGATTCAGGACGTTGAGTTTCTGGTCCTCGGCTAATTCTCCAAAGTTGGGCAGAATATCATGGGCATAACGCTCCACCTTTTCTTGTGTGACGGGTTCGGACTCCGGGACCACGCGATCCATCCCAACTGGAAATGGCAATCGCCACTCAAGTTTGCCGTCAGTCAGCATGCCTTGATGCGTTAACGCCTTTAAGGTTTCCCCAATCACTTCTCCTGTGTCGACCAACCGTTGCAGGTTTTCGGTGGTGTTTTTGTCATAGTCTTCAAAAGCCGTCGCTAACCCAATAATGTTCAAGCCTTTGTCCTGATAGGTTTCATGGAGTTGAATAGCTTTCGGTAACGCATAGAGAAAGCACCCAGGGCAATTCACCTGAAATACCTCGACTAAGATGACAGAGCCGACCAGTTCTTCAAGTGTTAAAGGTCCGCCCTGCACCCAGGTGTCGACGGAAATATCAGAAAGTGAATGGTTGTTCATTTGTATGAATGCGGAGTCTGTTCTCTACTGCTGAGTGTATACACAAAGGATTCGACAGAGTGGGTCGGATCAGAATATTTTATGACACTGTCCGAAGTGTAATAAGTAATTCTGAAGGTTCCTGAGAATATGGCAGAATTTTTAGCACCGGTTTTCCATGATCCGTAATAACTACTAATGCGCCAACTAAATCGATGACTGTTGCTTGGCCGTAATGCATAGAACGATAGTGTAGCATTGAGTCTCATGATTATCATTATTTATCAGTCGAATTGTGGAATGAACCAAACGTTGTGATAGATGTATCAGAATCAGTGGCGAGGCTCATATTCACCCAGGTCGTTACTTAATTAAATGGGGTGTTAGTAGCTCTTTGCGAGATCGTTCAACTTTTCGCAAAATTTCTAAAATCCGTGGCTTTAATTTGTATTTGGAAATAATCTTTTGCTTCATGACTTTCGATAGACCTCTCGACGGTGGCCGATTTTGATGACGTCGATTCTTCGCTTTTCGTCATCAATTGTGTAGATAATTCGATAGTCGCCTTGTCGTATACGATATCGCTCTTGTTCGGCGAGTTTTTCACTGCCATTTGGCCTAGGAGTCTGTATGAGGTTTTGTATTTTGGTGAGGATTCGGCTGAGATCACTCTTAGAGATTCGACGGAGTTCTCGTTCTGCGGCCCTTTTAATAAACAGACTATACGAGTCCGTCACGCTGTAATTCTTTCAAAACCGTTTCAAAAGAACGTGCCGGTTCTTTTGCACGTTTCTCGCAGGCGTCGATGTCAAGGGCGTCTTCTCGTAGTGTTTCTAAAACTGCATGATTAATTAATTCAGAAATCGTACTGTCTGTGGTTGCAGCTTTGACCTTTAATGCTCGATAGACTTTGGGCTTAAGATAGACAGTGGTTCGAGTATCCCCAGGCATATATATCCTCCTTAAAAATGCTTTAATGTCTAGATGTTTTAATGTTAGCACATTGAGAGAATAATTGGAAAGCTACAAACGTAAAAGGCCGTTGGTGCTTGAGCACCAACGGCCTTTGGTCAATATTAAAAAGACAAATTACTCCCCCGATTTTTTGACGTAGGCTTTATAAACGTGGACGGAATTTTCGTCGGCTTCTTCCAAGCCAACCCATTCATGGCCGGTGGTCTCGCACCAGGCTGGCATGTCTTTTTTTATTCCCTCATCATCGGAGGCGACTTCTAAGACTTGCCCGGGGACAAGTTCCTTAATTTTCTTAGACGTCATGATAATCGGCATGGGACAAAAGTATCCAAGGGTATCAAGTTTGACATCGGATTCTATCATTGGTGATTCCTCAAACGTTAAATGAACAGGTTTACTGAGCCATTTTTGGCTTCAGCAAGATAGGTGGAGACCCCGGCCAATTGGTCGACCCCGTCAATCAAGGTATCTTTAGAGATGCCCATCATCCCGAGAGTGGTTGTGCAGGCAATCATTTTGACGCCAAGGTCTTGTGCGGTTTCTAATAATTCAGCAATGCCGGGCATGCGATTATTTTTCATCACTTTTTTCATCATGGACGTACCAATACCCCCGAAATGAAATCGGGACAACGGGAGATTCTCGGTGCCGCCTTTATTGATCCATCCAAAGGCTTTCCGCATCCAGTCTTTTGCCGAACTGGTTGTGTTCTGTTTGCGGATGATGTTTAAGCCCCAAAATGTAAAAAACATGGTTACCTTCATGCCCATGGCGGCGGCCCCAGTCGCAATAATAAATGCGGCCATGGCTTTATCCATATCCCCGCTGAGGCAGACAATGGTGACGCTGTCTGGTTTCTTTTCTTTGAGCTCTGCCAGCGCTGCTGTGGGCTCGAGTTGAGTGGAATTCATGGTTCACCTACCTCTATAAAAGGGGATATTTGATCTTTACCGCAATCGTGTTCATTATATTGACTATAGTATGGTGTATTTTTTGGTGTCAAGAAAATGCCCTAACCCTCAGCCTTTCTGCCTATAGCCGATTCAATTAAACTTCAATGTTTGATGTGTGTAATGACGCTGGGGTCGTCAGGCTGGCTCGACTGGAAATTAATTAGATTCGCTATAGACGAAAAGAGTGAGGAATAACACCGTCTTGAAGTCTCTCTCATCATGAATAAACTCGTTGAATGTGTGCCGAACATCAGTGAGGGACGAGATCTCGACATTATTAATGCCTTGGCGGAGGTTGTGCAGCGTGTCGAAAACGTGGTCTTGCTTGATCGACATTGTGATATTGACCATCACCGTTCGGTGTTTACGATTGTAGGTATTCCTGAGGCAGTGCAGAACGCTGTGTATCAGCTTATTCGTCTTGCAATGAAATTGATTGATTTGTCGAAACATGAAGGCGTACATCCCAGAGTCGGGGCCGTGGATGTCGTACCCTTTATCCCGCTTCGGGGAGTCACGATGGCAGAATGCATCAACCTGGCTCAGTGTTTGGGGAAAAAAATAGGCACAGAGTTAGCGACACCTGTTTTTCTTTATGCGCAGGCTTCTCCTCTTACTCCGCCCCGACAGTTAGAGGCCATTCGACGAGGCGGATTGGATGGTTTGTCCGAACGAATGGCAGGCGGAGGTGAGTGGATACCGGATTTTGGACCACAGAAACTCCATTCGACTGCAGGCGGTGTTTCCGTGGGGGCAAGGGACTTTTTGATTGCGTATAACGTGCTGCTTCAAACGGACAATCTATCAATGGCTCAAGCAATTGCCAAATCCATTCGAACATCAGGAGGGGGGCTTCTGTCATTAAAGGCGATGGGTGTGGCCTTACCAAGCCGCGGGTTGGTTCAAGTCACCATGAATTTAACGAATTATCGGGAAACTTCTCTGAACGATGCGTATTGTGCGGTGCAAAAAGAGGTCGAACGCTATGGGGTGGGGATTGAAGAAAGTGAACTAGTGGGACTAGCACCTCAGGCAGCAATCCCTCCTGAATATATTAAAACTCTCAAGTTTCGGAACTGGAATCCCGACCAGATCTTAGAAACGAGGTTAGTCCAGACTGGCTTCAGGTAATTCTCCTTGTTCCCTGAAGGGAACAAAGGCGAAGTTGGCAATGGTGATTTTTTCTGATACAGGAGGCACTATGGCAACAGTGGCATTTGATAAGGAAGGTCGAACCGCTCTTCGAGAAAGCAAATTTGGCCATATGACCGTCGGGGCCATCATGGAAGAAGATGTTCAATCCGAAGGCAAGGATGTCAAGGCGGAGTTTGTCGCCTCTCTCATGATGGAAGGCTTTGGATCCGTGCCGATTGTAGATGCATCTGATCGCTTACTCGGGATTGTCTCGGAATTTGATCTGTTGAATGCTGTTCGGAAAGGACGGAAGTTGGCCGATGTGACTGCAGGCGAAATTATGACTCCAAACCCCGTCTC
>BQIX01000345.1 GCA_021604145.1 Nitrospirales bacterium | reverse complement strand
CGACGTGTGCGAGAAAAGAAGTTCATCCAGGAAATTTCTCGTGAGGACCGCTACCCTCAAGATAAAGACATTTGGGAATACCTGAACAACATTGTGGAGGATATTCATTTGTACACCTGGCGCAAATGCGCGACGGGGATCTGTACAAGGAGGTATCAACGAAAACGGCAGATATTGGAAGAAGAACTGCGCGATCTGGATGCTCACCATCGAAAAGAACGCATTAGGCTTCGCTATGGATCTCCAGCGAATGCTGATGATGAAAACTCTTCGAATTTTAAGACACCAGCCCCTCGTTTTTTCATGTCGTAAATCTCACCTTATAGAGTTTCATTCCCAGTCGAACATGTTCTGTCATGGCATCCTCAAGCCGATACGGCGGCAAAACCGACTCAACAACAATATCGGCTTCAACTGTATCGACGTTCTAGGATAAAGCGGGTGAGGTATTATACGCGCTGATACGTCGCGATAATCGTGGTATCGGTAACGGAACTCTCAAAATAGCGTTGCCTGACCCGAAGATATTCTTTATTGGAAAAGAATGCATTTTTCGCATCTTCATTTGAAAAGTAAATTGTAAACACTCTATTTATGGGAACTTGTGCCTCAGACCTCAGAACTTCAGATACTTTAAAATCGTAACCAAATCCGCCGCCATGATGTTTCAGAATCAGCATCATCTCGTCCCGATATAATTGATATACTTGGTCGTCTATGACATTCAGGCCAACAAGCATTTCTACAGCCATTTTTTTACCTTTTCGGCATCTTTGGGCAACAAATTTTTTGACTTACCACCTTCATTCCCCCTGTTTACTCACTTACTTTATTACGGTTCCAATGAATATGATTGAGGCGGCGAGTTGTGTTGTTGGGTCTAAAGGCTCCAATGGATCACTGAGCGCAAGATGATTCTCCACAAACAGGGCCTTCCAGGTTTCGAGCGTTCTGAAATACCAGGGTGCAGGATCACAAAATGCGTCGCTGAACCCAGCCCATGATCCGTCTCTCCAACCATCGACATATTTTGCTTCTCCACATCCAGCAACAGGATGAAGGGTCTGAACGATCAGAGAGCCATTTTTTTGCAATAAATAGCGCGCCTGCTGAAAGATATGATGAACCGACTCATAGCCAAGCAAAGAAAAATTACACACCATCACATCAAACTTTTCTTGGAGAACATCGTGCGACAATTCCCCAAATGGTAACGTTCGAAATCTCCCTCCACCTGCATGTGTAGCATATTCAATGAACTCCGGAACGCTATCAATACCTAATGCATGAATCCCTAATGACTCTAATTTTCTGACCAACCACCCTTCACCGCATCCGACATCAAGAACAGATTGAGGGGTTTGCTTGACCACCGCTTCAACAATGGCGGCATTGGTCACCAGGACACGACTGGCTATTTCATTTTCACGAATAGCTGTGATCCATGGCTGTACATTCTTTTTCCAGGAATCGACAATCTGTTCATCAGATAGTTTTTTCATTACTTCCCGGAGGCGTGAATGTTCTCAAAATGCACTTTTCACCACTCCGCCATCGACTCTCAGGGCAGCGCCCGTTGTCGCTGATGCCAGCGGACTCACGACATATGCCACCAACGACGCCACTTCTTCTGGTGTTGCAAATCGTTTGATTAGTGAAGTCGGACGCACCCTCTGAAAGAATTCCTCTTCGAATTCCTTGAACGTCTTCCCTTCTTGCTTGGCGAGATCTTCAACGAAGTCACTGACGCCTCGTGACTTGGTCGGTCCTGGAAGCACGCTGTTGACCGTAATTCCTGTTCCGGCAACGGCTTCCGCAAGTCCACGCGAAATAGCCAACTGCGCGGTCTTGGTCATGCCGTAATGGATCATCTCAGCAGGAATTTGAACTCCACTTTCACTTGATATAAAGACAATGCGTCCCCAGTTTCGCCGTCTCATCGTCGGCAGATAGAGACGACATAAGCGCACCCCACTCAGGACATTCACATCAAAAAACCGCCGCCAGTCATCGTCCGGAATATCTTCAAATGACACAGGCTCAAAAATCCCGAGATTGTTCACCAAGACCTCGACACCCGGATGTTCCTGTCCAAGTTGTTCTGCTGCGGCTTCCGTCGAAAGATCGCCGGCAAACCCGATGAGTTCACCTGACGCACCGGGAACCAGTTTCCCCATTGCCTCATCAACGGACTTCTGAGAGCGACCATTGACAATGACTCGCGCCCCTTCGGAAACCAAAGCTTGAGCAATCGCGTATCCAATACCGGCGGTGCTGCCGGTCACGAGACATAATTTATTGTGTAACTGCAAGTCCATAGTTCCTCCTTAGAGTGTTGCTTCTCATACGTATCAGAATCAAATACTAACAAGAACAAGACGGTAGGGCACACTCTACGACATGAGCGTGAAATCCTCATGTCATCGACGTCTTGCCACTTGGATCATAGGCATTTCACTCGTGTTTCGCGAGAAAATCATTCGTCATTTGAAGCAATGCCTTATTCTTCACACGATAGGCATGCTCCATGAGCGTCATCTCGTTATGGTGTTCTTTTCGTCAAAACCGCCTCGATACCGCGCACAATCTCTTCGCACTTTTGTGGATTTTGTGCATCAGGATGGGGCGACGTAAACTGCCCTGTATCGTTGTCGAAATACTGGCCGGAGGCGGTCGCGAATTCTTCTGCCAGAGCCGCGCGGCTCAGTATTTCTGCGCCGATACGGATATCACCGCCAGCCACTCCAAAGGCCTGTTTCACCATTTTACTACCGAGCATCGACCCGGGATTCACCGCGATGACTGCCGGACCATTCCCCTTAAGCGAAAGCGCCATACTGTGAGACCACATTGTCAGTGCGAGTTTGCTTTGCGCATACGCTGCGCCGTCGGACAAGTGGCCTTGTCCAACCAGCGCTTTCGGATCAACCGGAGACTGAGCGGCGGAGGAGACATTGATAACCCGCCCAGACGTTCCAAGTAGCGGTAAAAGCCGTTGCGTCAACAGATACGGAGCGATCGTATTGACCGCAAACCGCACATCAAGTCCGTCTTGCGTGACAGAATCGTGAGCACTATAGACGCCTGCATTATTGATCAGCACATCGAGTTTCGTGTGCTTTTCAGACACGGATTTCGCGAGCGCCTCGACATCGGTCATGCGCGAAAGATCAGCCACATGGCCTTCAACGCGCCCGCCTCCCGGCAGCGAAGAAAGCTCTTTTTCTACTTTCTCCAGTCTCGCAGGGTTGCGCCCGTGTAACAAAACGTGGTGGCCCAACGAGACCAGCATTCTGGCCGTTTCCAACCCGATACCGTCGGTCGAACCGGTAATAAAAATGATTTTTTGCATGATGTTGGCTCCTTCACTCTGAGAAGTCTGGCAATATGTCATCGGCCAGACGTTTCAGCGTTGTCTCGATATCTCCTTGGTTAAAGCGCAAGTTCAGCGCTACATGGTTGACGCCGATTTCTTCTCGCGATTTTAAGTAGGTTCGAAGATGATGCGACCCTAGCCGTAATCCCAGATGAATTGGTTGGGGAGGCGTATCAGGGTCTTCTGCCAGGTCAATATAAAACGGTTCCATAACAGGCTGGGTGGGTCTTCCTAACGCCTCGACCCGCGCACGCCAGTCGCGAATGGTCTGTGCTTGCACCATGGCATGACGTGGATACAGCATCCAGCCATCTCCATATTGGGCAATCCATGCGGAATCTTGTTGACTGCCTCCCGTAATCAGCATCGGCAGTTTTCCAGAGGCTGGTTTGGGAAGCATGTCCATACCCCCATTGGGGCTACCATATGGGTTCTCGAACGCCGGCGCGTCTTCGCCCATTCGCTGAATATAGTCAAAGCTTGCGCGAAACCGTGCGCCGCGCTCGGCAAAGGGCAGATTGAGCGCCGGATATTCCTCTGGTCGATCACCCGAAGCGACACCCAGAATAAGCCGCCCACCCGATAACGCATCAACGCTAGCTGCAGCCTTGGCGACATGCGCCGGATGACGCAGTGGTAGAATAATGCTGGCCACACCAAGGGCGATCCGCTCAGTCTGGCCAGCCAAAAGACCCAGATAAACGAAGGGGTCATACATCTGACCTGCATCCCCAAATGACGGCACATTGAAGGGCACATCTCGCAACCAGATTGCGGAAAAACCGAGTGCTTCGGCAAATTGAACACGCTTGATATGATGGTTCATCGTGGGCACAGGCTCCTTGGCATACGTCTCGATCGGGACCACCAGTCCGAGACTCAGCCGATTGGGGCGGAACACGGCGTTATATCCTCGGTTGATCACTTGGAACTCGGTTGCGTTCAAAATCTCGGTTATTGTCATTTCACAAAGCCTCCGAGTAGTTTCAGCTATTGTTGCTTGCCGTTTATGGTACGTCATTTTCAATGACGACTTTGCCCATCGCTTGTCCGCTCTCTAAGCGAGCGTGTGCTTGTCCAACTTCTTCAAGCGAATAACGCTCTTCATCAAGTACAGGTTTCAGTCCGCCAGACTCCACAATCTGAGTTACGTGGCGTAAAATCTCCGCATGTTCTTCTCGTTTAACGTTATGCAGCATAGGAATCAGCACGAACACGACGTGCAACGACAAACCCTTAAAGTGGGCCACAGTTAAGTCCAGCTCACACAGGGCAACGGTAGAGGCTATGTGACCATTCAGTGCAGCCGCCTCAAATGAGTTCGCCATGTTTGCACCGCCAACAGAATCGAACACCACATCAAACCCTGCTCCACCAGTATGTTTGGCAACGTACTGCTCAACCGTTTCAGTTTTATAGTTGATGGCCGTTGCCCCCAGTTGTTCAATTAATGCCAATTGTT
>BQIX01000344.1 GCA_021604145.1 Nitrospirales bacterium | reverse complement strand
AGCGGGGGGGCAACGGTGAATGCGACGACGGGCTTGTATACGGCTGGGCCGAATGCGGGAACCTCGATGGTCCGAGTGACTGACTCCAATTCAGACACTGTCGATGCAGGGGTAACTGTTATTGAAAACACTATGCTTCTAAATCAAGCTCAGTGGTCGGTTCAATCTGTGAGTAGTCAGGATTCTGGAACTCTGGCAAGTCATGCATTTGACGGTAATACAAATACAGTTTGGCAAACCTTAAATTCTCGTCCACATAACCTTGAATTGGATTTAGGCGATACCTATGAAATTGAGGGATTTCGTGCCCTTCCTTCCGCAGTGGAGGAGGCAGGATGGATTTCCTTTTTTGAGTTTTACTTGAGTGAAGATGGGATCAATTGGGGAGAACCCGTAAAAAGTGGTGAATTTTCATACAACTTTCAAGAAAAAGAATTTGTCTTCCCGCGTATGGCCGCACACTATGTACGAATCGTTCCTCTCGGTGATTTTAATGGATTCCAATTTAACAACCTTGCAGAGCTGAATGTCCTTGGAGCTGCTTTCTCCGGAAATTATGCTCCAAATGGCGTTATCGATGTACCTTCAAGCCATGTCACGATAAATAGTGGAAGCCAAGTGTCATTTTCTGGAACGTTTTTCGATTCGAATGGAGATTCTCCGTTGAGTTTTCATTGGAATTTTGGTGATCCAAGTATTCCTGAATCTTTTCTGGAAGATCCTGGGCCCATAACATTTAATAATCCAGGGACCTATACCGTGACATTTACGGTGACAGATGTATTTGGCCTTGCAGACCCTTTTCCGGCCTCTGTCACCGTGAAGGTGCTCGCTGGAGGAAACTCAGTTCTTCCTCGTGCTGATTGGACTATAACATTTGTGAATAGTGAGGAAGTTATACAAGGAAATCATCCTGCCAGTAACGTCCTGGATGGAAATCCGAATACCATCTGGACGACTCAATGGGAAAATGTCGAGGGCCCTCATGATATTCAGATTGATTTAGGTGCAGCTTTTACCATTGACGCATTTCGGTATCTGCCACGGCCAAACAGTGGAGGAGCAAATGGCCGTATTGCTCGTTACCATATTTACATTAGTGAAGATGGGCGAGACTGGGGGGCACCGGTTGCAAACGGTACCTTTCTTAATAATCAGTCTGAACAACGGGTGGCATTTCTCCCAAAAACTGGTCAGTTCGTCCGCCTTGTGGCTCTCACCGAAGTGAACGGAAATCGGTGGGCTGCAATGGCAGAGGCCAATATAGAGGGTGTCTGCCAGGTCCCATTCGTGCGCATAATTGATCCACTATCCAACGAAGTACAGTCTCGCCCGACTCTAACGGTAAGAGCGAGCGTGTGTCTGACTCAAGCGTTACATGCCGGATGGGGAGTCAAGTTTTCCGTTGATAGTGGTGCTCAAGAGCAAACGATCATCCTGCCAGCAAATGGAGTGATTCATCCAGATACCTTCCAGGCTACGTTTTCGGGTCTGGTGGGTGATAATCATCAAGTTGAAGCCTTCATTGTTGATGATATCGGAACTGAAATATCTTCAAATACCACCTATGATATCGCGACAAATGTTGGACTTGGAGATGTGTATGCCGCAATCGGAGATAGTATTACTGTGGGTGTCGGTGATGATGATCCATCAGATAGGACTTCTCAAGATGGAAGAAACACAAATACGGGACTTGGGTTTACCCCTATCTTGAATGACCTTCTTACTGTTGAACATGGATTCCCGCACAATATTTACAATGATGGTGTCAGTGGAGACTCTTCGTCTGGCATCGTCATTCGTGCACCAAAAATTCTTAAGAAGCGAAAGAAAGCCTCTGTTTTCTTGATTTTGATTGGTGCGAATGATGCGAACTCAGGGCTTGTACCAAGTGGGATGGGACTGAATCCAAGTGATCCAGGGTATCCTGGGTCATTTAAAGACAATGTTCAGCAAGTGATCAATCTGCTGCACGATCCCACCCAAAACAGAGAAGTTTATCTTGCTAAAGTCCCATATACTACAAATGGTTCGAGTATTTCGTTCATTCAAGATTATAATACTGTGGTAGATGAACTGGTTCTGAGTAACGGGTTGACGGTGACGCCTCCAGATCTGTTTACTTACTTTCAAGGAAACCAAATTGAACTCTCGAGTGATGGTTTGCATCCAAATGGCACTGGGTATCAATCCATTGCTTCTCTTTGGTGTATAGCGTTGAGCGGAGGATCATGCACAGTTCCCTAGTAGAGGTTTGACCCTTATGTGGTATCTAAAAACTATTCTTATCGCTTCACTATCTGTCAGTAGTTTGTTGATCTTGAACGCGTTCGCTAGTCCTCAAGCATTCGAGCGAGAAATGGTTGAACCTACGGATGATGTTGAGCGTAATCAAATCGTGCAGGAGGTGATTCACCCATTTATTCGTGCTCTTCAACTTGGAGATACGGTGACTCTTGAACGATATATTGACGGTGATCTTGGCGTCATGATTGGTAAACTTGTGCGAGAAAATAAAGCCTATCCACAGTTTTTGCGTGACCACTACGGAGGTAGTAAACTTCGCGGTTCGATTGAAGTCTTTCGTCCACGTCAATCGCAGGGGCACGCGTCATCTCGCAAAAGAAAAAAAGACGATGATATTGTGTCCGCGGAGGGTTCGCTCTCTAAAAAGAAAATAAGAAGGACAGCTGTTGTCTCTATCGACAGGGTTAATGGTCCTTCTGAAAACTTTCACTTAAGTCTCAGGCGAGATCAGCAGGGAACTTGGAAGGTCGTTGGTAAACGCTGAGGAAGTCATTGGTCCCTTGCCTTAAAGGTTCTACTGGTTGATGTTCTGCGTGATTCAATATACTTCTTCCAAAAATCTGCCTCTACCCTCTTCTCAATCTTGATTCTAAGTTGATGTTAGTGAGGAATGGTTGTTTACACTCATGAACATTAACCTATAGATGTGTAATATGTTTTTCGTGCTCATCTCCCTTATATTGGTGCAAAGAGGCTACAGGTTGGGAAGAAAATGTTGCTAAGGATGTTTTGCCCGCAGGGAATGACCATATGCCTATGATTAAGGTGAACTGGAATGCTTAGTAGTCTTCAAACGCACTCATGTAACCCATGGAAGATTACTTTCATAAATTTTGTAATAGATAGACGTCAGCACTATGAACGAAGCAACGGTGATTAAAGATTCGGTGGACATAATTCGGCCTCGGTCGGGCTGGTCGTTATCAGACCTTAAAGAACTTTTTGATTATCGTGACCTCTTGTATTTTCTTGTTTGGCGAGACGTGAAGGTCTTGTATGCGCAAACTATCCTTGGCTTTGCTTGGGCCATTCTGAACCCACTAATTCAGATTATTATCTTTACCATTATTTTTGGGAATATTGCACAGTTATCTTCGGAAGGCATCCCGTATATTGTATTTTCCTCTATTGGGGTCGTTCCGTGGACCTATTTATCTCAAACGATGACCTCTTCAAGTCAAAGTCTTGTATCGGGGATGGGGATGCTCGGTAAAATATATTTCCCACGGCTTATTTTTCCTTTAAGCAGCGTGTTAGCCAAGCTAGTTGATTTTTCAATTTCTTTCATAATCATTATTGGCGTTCTTTTGTACTATGATATCTCACCAACATGGAATGTACTCTATCTTCCCATATTTCTTATTTTTATGGTGATGTTTCCATCAGCCGTCGGGTTGTGGTTATCGTCCCTTGCTGTAAGGTTTCGTGATGTGAGGTTTGGGATGCAATTCGGTATTGGAATGCTCATGTACTCCGCGCCAATTGTCTATTCAGCATCGTCGCTCGACGCAACTCTTCGTTTTTTTTATTCTTTGAATCCGATTGTTGGAATTATCGAAGGCTACCGTGCCTGTCTACTCGGAACACCAATGCCCTGGATCTACATTGTGCCAGGCATGATCGTGACCATTCTCCTCTTTATTAGTGGCGCGTGGTATTTCAAGCGAATGGAATATATGATGGTCGATGTTCTCTAACGATTTCTTGAGAACACTAGGTCCAGGTCTTTATTCAGAACAGATGGTAGTCAGGGGAAGTTGAGGCGAGACGGTTGATGCGAAGACACATACGAAGTAAATTCCGTTATGTCGGGTGGTCGAGGATATAATGAATCCCAGAAATGTTGCCATTAAAGTTGAAAACGTCAGCAAGTGTTACCGTATAGGGTTAAAAGAAGAAATGCATGAAAGCTTAGTGGCAGGTTTTCTCGATTTTGTAAAAAGCCCGTTAAAAAATTATCGAAAATACCGTTCACTCTATACGTTTGACGATGTGAGTTCTGATGTTGAATTTTCAGCGAATATCAATGGTTCTGATCTTTTCTGGGCATTACGTAACGTATTTTTTTCCGTGGAGAAAGGCGAGGTTGTTGGCATTGTGGGAAAAAATGGCGCGGGTAAGTCTACCATGCTGAAAATCTTATCCAAGATTGCCTTTCCCACGCGAGGGCACATCGAAATTCACGGAAAGAGTTCAAGCCTGCTGGAAGTCGGGACGGGGTTTCATCCAGAGCTAACTGGACGAGAAAATGTGTATCTGAATGGAACCGTGTTAGGGATGAAAAAGAAGGAGATTGATAGGAAGTTCGATGAAATTGTAGATTTTTCTGGAGTAGAAAAGTTTCTTGATACACCTGTTAAACGGTATTCGAGTGGTATGAATGTGCGACTGGCGTTTGCTGTTGCGGCACATTTAGAGCCTCAAATTCTTATTGTTGATGAAGTGTTGGCTGTTGGAGATGCCGAATTTCAAGCAAAATGTCTAGGGAAAATGAGTACCGTCGCAAAGCAAGGGCGAACGGTTCTATTCGTCAGT
>BQIX01000343.1 GCA_021604145.1 Nitrospirales bacterium | reverse complement strand
TTTTTGACTCACTTTAGAAACAGGTTTGTACAATCCTTTAAGAAGTTGTTTGGCCGATTGAGGTAACAAGTTTGTCACAGCCTTAATTTGAGGGTGCATATTTAAGAAAACTTCAGCCTGTGATAATGGGTTTGTTTTATGTTTCACTTCGTCAATTATTTCTACATGAGTACTGTTGAGTTGTAACCTGTCAAAGACGGACGTGAGAAGCTGTGTAGGGTTGGAGACAAGTTCATCGAAATCAAGAACCAGAATGTTTGTGACTCCAAAATGCTCCCGATAGGGCTCCAATTGCATGAAATAGTTTGAAATACTTACGTATCTATCGTCAGTTATTGGTAGCTTCGGATCAAACCATTCTTTATCGAGGGAAAAGTTGTAATCCGACTCAATGCGTTTAAAAGGATCTCTGACGACATACAAAAAGGTGGGAGTGATACCATAGGCCTTTATTTTGTGGGCGACATTCGGCTCAGAAGGGTATTTGGTGTACCCAGTCGAGGCCTCAAGCACATAGGTATGTTGATCTGGATTATAGTCCCACAAATCGGAATAGTGCGGGACGCTGACTCCGTGCCCCTGATTTTCAGAAAAATATTCTGGCTCTTTATGAACACATGAGCAAATATTGGGGTGTTGAGCCAGATGCCAGTACAGAGTGGTGGTGCCGCTCTTCATCGCACCAATAATCATAATATAGGCATCGTTCGGGATAATGGACTTGGACATACTGAATACTCAATTGAAGGAACGGCATGTGTCGGTTCCCAATGCCATGATTTCGACGAATAGAAATTTAAAATAGGCTATGAAGGGCGAGAGCAGAAAATTACCAAAGACGCAGCAGTGTGTCAATTATGTTAACAGTACTAGGCTTTCGGATGGGGAGGAGTTCAGGCAGTGACGTTCTTAGTTTCCTTCATCTACGAATATGTCAATCGTGTCCTGTGATGTTTTGGTTCGCAAGTGACTCGACTGAGAGGCATGGGCGGCCTAAGTCAAGGATGGCGCAATGAGCCAGACCGCGTGTATAGATTCACCATCTCACTTCTTTCTCTCTGAAATCCTTCAATTCTAGGCATAACCTCATGATTTTCGGTGAACATTCTCAAATAATTGCTCGTATAGAGACATGGGTTGAACGATTTCATGATGAGTCCAAGATGGTATACTGATGAGGTCTTTTCCGCTATGATCGAAGCAGGAGAACCGCGTAGAGTGGCAAAGGATGGCCGTTAAGGAATTGCTAGATTCTTGCCGATACTATAGCGAATCCAATGAGTTTCGAGTTGCGACCTTGGCTACGTTCTTTTCGATTACCTACGTGTACAGAATAGTCATCAGATGTTGAAACCCGTTCTCACCATGAAGTATCGATTAAAGGTAACCAAGGCAGCGTATACGGCGCCCTACGCATTGGAAGGTTATACCTGCTTGGATTTACTGACAATGATTGACGGTTTCTCTCACGTATTGGATATCAACATTCTGCACGTTGGCGCTTTCTCGTTTCGGTATAACTGAAACGGCTAGAGGACACGAGAATACCTATGAATGGTCTCTGGTTGAAGGCTTATCCTGACAACGTATGGTCTTGATTTTATAAAACAAAAGAGGAAGTGATGAACGTTAGCATTTTTGGTCTTGGATATGTCGGAGCCGTATCGTTGGGTTGTCTCGCCCGAGACGGACATGTGGTTGTTGGCGTCGATTTGGATCAAACGAAACTCGCTTTGATACGTCAAGGTGCCACGCCCATTATCGAAGAAGGAATGGAAGAGTTAATGCGCCATGCCGGTTCGTGCGGTCGCGTGGATGTCACTGATAATCCAATGGACGGGGTGCATCGTTCGGAGGTGTCATTTGTGTGTGTCGGCACACCGGCACGCTCAAATGGCAGTCAAGACTTATCGGCCATACGGCGGCTCAGTGAGCAGGTTGGCAAAGCGATGAAATCGAAAATCGGCTATCATGTCTTTGTCATTCGATCGACGGTGTTTCCAGGGACGGTAGAGGAAATCATTACTCCGATTATTGAAGAACATTCCGGCAAGCAGAACGGACAGGATTTTGATGTCTGTTTTCAGCCTGAGTTTCTTCGAGAAGGATCTTCTATCAAAGATTATGATAATCCACCGTTGACGGTGGTGGGTACGAATTCAACACGTGCGGAGAAGGTATTGCGTGATCTATTCGGGCATTTACCGTGCGAATTCATTGTGACTTCGATCCGAACGGCAGAGATGGTCAAGTATGCCTGTAACATTTTCCATGCTCTCAAAGCGACATTTGCAAATGAAATTGGGCGTCTGTCGCAGGCGATGAAGGTCGATTCACATGCTGTGATGGACATGGTGTGCCGCGATACTCGTCTGAATATTTCTCCTGCCTATCTGAAGCCTGGTTTTGCGTTTGGGGGTTCGTGCTTACCGAAGGATCTAAAGGCCATGCTCTATGTGGCCAAAACCAGCGATGTGTCGGTGCCTATGCTGTCCAATGTTTTGACAAGCAACACCATCCATATCGACCATGCCATTGACGCAGTATTGAATTCTGGGAAAAAATCAGTTGGATTGATTGGGTTGAGTTTTAAGAGTGGGACTGATGATTTGCGGGAAAGTCCATTAGTGGTGATGGCAGAACGTTTTATCGGAAAAGGACTTGACCTTCATATTTATGATCCTGAAGTGAATGTGGCAAGGCTGATGGGGGCAAACCGTCGTTTTATTGAAGAGACGATTCCACATATTGCCTCATTAATGACTAAGAATTGTGAATCCTTGGTCGAAAAGGCTGATGTTCTCATCGTTGGCTTAAGCGACAAGGCGATCATGGAGGTCCTTGCTCAAACCACTCGGGATGATCAAATCATTCTCGATCTTGTCAATATTCCTCAAAAGGACCGTATTCGCGGGAAGTATCAAGGGGTATGTTGGTGATAGGACTTCCGCCTGTACGCCTATGCTAGAAGGCGTAACGAATGATATCACGGACTCTCAGGTTCTTCGTCTTGACGATTCTATAGGTAATATCTTCGGAGTTCTCGGCATGTCGGTGTCCGATGAACTTTTTCTCGCATCTAGCATATTCTTAACCCTTCATTGGCGATGACGGTTGCGAGTATGCTGTCCTGACTATAGCGAAAGCAACAGTTTGAATGCCTGGGCACGATACCAGGAACAAAGGTACAATCTTGCATAGCATTCAACTCTGTGATGCAGCCATCAATCTGATGCATCAATGACATGTGTCCAGCTAAGGGATATCAACGAATCCTGCGCGATGAATCGCTTCAAACATGCAGAAGGTGATACCCGCTTGGATTATAGCGAATCGAAATACGTTTCAGCTAAACCTGAGGACTTTCAACGCGATATCCAACGTGTCAAGAGAGCGAAAATTCATTGAATCGGCTATAACTGATCATGATTGACGTTTTCTATCACGTATTGAATATCAACATTGTACAAGTTGAGGCTTTATTGTTTCGGCATAGCTGAAACGGCTATAGGTTCCTATACGGTTGTGGATGTTGTTGAATACAAGAATGGTCTAGTCTGTTCGACCGTGCGATGAAATATGTTGTCGCCTTCTTGGCTATTGTCCTCCTTTTTGAAGGTGCTATACGAATTCTGATTGGTGTCCCACGGTCGGAGCAATTGCCGTTAATTCGCGTCCAACCAGATTCTAGGTTTGGATACAAGCCGATACCTGGGGATCAACATTACGGCTATGATGAGCTCACAAAGCTGAATGATTTAGGTTTGCGAGGAGAAAAAGTTAATCCTAAACGCCTTGGCGAGCATCGTATCTTAGCGTTTGGAGGTACTCAGGTTTATGGGCTAGGAATTGCTGACGCAGAACTTTTCACGAATGTCCTCGAAGATCATCTCAATCGCGACGATCATGCAGGAACCTATCGAGTCATTAATTTCGGTATCCGAGCCTTTACCCTCCGTCAGCAACTCAATTTTCTTGAGGCGGTTGGCGTCGATGTGGCCCCTGACCATGTGATGGTATTGCTTGATCATTACAGTATGAGGGAGATTGATATTCCGAAATACTATCAACGGATCAAAGCACGTGACTGGTATATGCTGGATCTGGATGGGAAGCCAGGAGGGCGAGTCTTGAGACACTGGTATGTGAAACAGGCCGCACGTAAAAGCGCACTGGTCGCATGGCTACACGGCTTCTATAAAAACTGGAGCCAACAATCGAGCCTTGCTTCGAAGATCGTACGTGGTGAAAAGGATGCTCAGGTAGATCGATGGCTGAGGTTTGTGACCACGCAGGTCGATGCGTTTGTCGCCTCGGCGAAAGCACACGGATTTACCTTGAGTTTCGCATGGCTCCCGTTTCCTTCTCAAGTCTCGGATGATCACCCGACTCTCCTGTATCAGTCTGAAATCCGAGACATTGTCACGTCACGAGGGTTGAGGTTTTTTGATTTAGTAGGGCCTCTGCGCAAACTGTACGGACAAACCGGTCGTGTTCCAGTCGCACCGTTTGATGCACACTACAACGCAGCGGCCCATGAAGCTATTGCGCTCTATCTGTTCGATGCCCTGCGAAACAATGATGAGTGATCAGTTGAGTCCTAATGAAGGCATGAGCCATGTGTATCGGTTCTCGATTTTTGGAAGAACAGCGTAAGGATAATTTTCAATGTGTGGAATTTACGGACTATTGAGTTTTTCCGGACATAGCCCCGAAGACCCTGGTGTTCTCAGGCGTATGGGTGATGCCATGGTCCATCGTGGCCCTGATGATGAGGGTGAGTATGTGGGAAAAGGGGTTCTCCTGGGTATGCGCCGTCTCGCGATCATCGATGTGGCGGGTGGGCATCAGCCGATCTCAAAC
>BQIX01000342.1 GCA_021604145.1 Nitrospirales bacterium | reverse complement strand
TCTGAGAACACTAGGCGAGCACCATGACCCGCATCTCCATGTGAGAGAACTCTATACCCATTCGCAGTCATTGGCACACACAGAATTGGAGCGACAATTATATTTGGATATGAAACTCGTGATTTCTGATAACGATATTTTAAAAGTCACTCGAATGACGGAAGCCAATGGAGTCGCTGTACGATTTCCTTTTCTTGATCATCGTTTGGCGGAATTTGCCGCGGGTGTTCCTGCGCATATCAAGATGGAAGGGACGCAGTTGCGAACCTTCTTTAAGTCAACCTATGCCGACCTCCTCCCAGAAGAGATTCGGACCAAGACAAAGCATGGATTTGGATTACCGATTCCCATTTGGTTACGAACCCACAAAAAATTGAGAGAGATGATGATGGATCTATTGCGAAGCGAAAGGATTCGTCATCGGGGGTATTTTGGTCGAGATACGATTGATGATTTGCTGAAAAGACATCAAGAGGATACCACGTCATTTTTTGGAACGATTCTTTGGAACTTTGTCATGTTGGAATTGTGGCTTCGGAGATATTGTGACAAACATTAGGGCCGATGACGGCGTGTCGTAACGCTGTTGCCTCTATCGTTGAACACGTCATGACGATTCACTGTTTAAGAAACTAAGCTATGGGTACACTCAAATCGGTTGGATTTAAAGCTGTTGGAATGGTTTTGCATCGACTTGGAATACTGGGATTCATCAGTCGACTTGTGGATCGTTTGCAGAAAAAAACTGGATCAAATGCTCCACTTCCTTTTCCTTTGATCCAAAAGCGGGTGTCCAGACCAATTCAGATTTTAATGTATCATGGAATCGATGACGCATGGTCTCCATTTCTTGGCCCAGCTCCGATTCGCGGTTTCAGGAACCAACTTCGTTATTTAGCCGAATCTTGCAATGTGTTAGATCTTGGAGAGGCCGTTGAACGGATACAAAAACGTGACGTGCCGCATCGAGCTGTGGTGATTACGCTTGATGATGGGTATCGTGATAGTTATGTGAATGCCTTTCCGCTGTTAAGAGAAATGGAATTATCCGCCACGATATTTCTTGCAACCGCAGCGATAGGAACGGGAAAGGTGCTGTGGCATGATCGAGCGTGCTGGATGATTAGCCAAACGACTGTTTCATCGTTAGAGGGTTTTGGTAGTCGCATTCGGTATGAACTGAATACAAGGGAAGGAAAGCGAGCCGCGCAGGAGGGTGTGCTTTGGTATCTACGATCACTTGAGGATCAGGACCGAATTGATGCACTTGAACAGCTCTCGACGCATTTGCAGGTTTCTGGTGAACCTGATTCTGAGCCGCGGTTAATGCTGAATTGGGAAGAGGTGAACGAAATGTATCAATCGGGCATTCGATTTGGTGCACATACCGTACATCATCCGATCCTTTCAAAAATTCCCTTGAGCGACGTGGCCAGTGAGCTTCGTGAATCAAAAGAAACGATCGAACGTCATGTAGGATGTCGTGTGACAACCTTTGCATACCCCAGTGGTCGACCAGAGGACTATAATTCGGACATCAAAGGGATTGTGAAACAGGAAGGGTTTGCTTGTGCGGTCAGTACGGTGACTGGAGCGAATTATGAAGGGGATGATCTCTTTGATTTGAAGCGGGTGGGATATTGGGATCAGGACATTGGGCCTTTTGGTCTTCGTTTTGAGTATTCCCGATTCTGCGCATAACCAAAACCCCATATTGTTTATCGTGTACCTATGAAGTGGAAATTTCTAAAAGATCGAGGAGCCTTTGACGCCCATCGTGAGCAGTGGGATACGCTCAATGCTTCCATCGACAACCACATTTTGCTCGACTCAGATTTTTGGAGTCCACTGGTGAGGTTATTCGGTCATGATGAACTCTATCTTGGAATTTGCGACGATCCTGAATATCCAGCCATGCTTCTTATCGAACATGTCGGGGCAGGAAGATGGACAACTTTTCAGCCGTCGCAAGCCCCTCTTGGACCTATCCTGTTCGGGAATGCCTCGAACATTGAACAGCAAATGGCTCTTCTGGTTCGCAGCCTTCCTGGCTTTACCATTTCTGTTGGGATTACTCAGCAAGATCCAGACTATACTGGCTTGAAACGGGGGAGCTGTGATCAACGGCTTGAATTTTTGGACTATATCACGATTCCTCGAATTTCAATTGCCGAAACATTTGAATCGTATTGGAAGCAACGGGGGAAAGATCTGGTAGGAAATCTTGCGCGTCGCAAGAAACGACTTGATGAGCAAGGCGTCAAGATCTCCCTTTCAGTTGATCGAACTCCTCAAGGGATGGACGAGGCAGTACGAATTTATGGACAGTTTGAAGAGTCTGGTTGGAAAGGGGAGAATGGAACCGCTGTGAGTGCGACCAACTCCCAGGGAGCATTTTATCGTGAGATGTTAGCCAAATTTTGTCACCGAGGGGAAGGTGTGGTGTATCAGTTGCTCATGGATGAAGTCCCGATTGCCAGTAATCTGTGTGTTGAAAGAAGTGGGATGCTCATTATGCTCAAAACCGCCTATGATGAGAAATTCAAGAAGTTGTCTCCCAGTTTTATCATGCTAGAAGGTATGTTGAAACGGTTATTTGCAGAAAGGACGGTTACGGTTTTAGAGTTTTATGGACGTTCGAAGGAATGGCATAAAAAGTGGACAGATGAAGAACGGACGATGTATCACATCAACTGCTACCGATACGCCATGGTCTCTCAAGCGAGAAAGCTTTTGAAGACTCAAAGTCTCTTATCAGGAAAGAGCGGGTAATGCATGGATCTTGTGGTGCGACATGCTGACTTGACCAATGATTGTGATCAGATTGTTGATCTTCAGCGTCGATATTTAACTGCTCGTTCTAATCTCCAACGATTTCATTGGCTTTACAGAAATAATCCCTTTGGTCAACCGCGAGTTTGGGTGACTGAAGATTCGAAGTCGAGTGCGATTGTCGGAGCGGCGGCGGCATTTCCTCGATCACTCTATATTGGGTTAAAAAAGAAGGTAGGTTGGGTCTTGGGTGATTTTTGTATAAGCGAGCAGTACCGATCTCTTGGCCCAGCGATTCAACTTCAACGCGCGTGCCTTGAAGGTTTGGGGCTTGAGGGGAATGCCATTTGGTATGATTTCCCAAGCTCGCATATGCTCGCGATCTATAGGCGGCTTAAGGTGGTTCAATCACAGCAGATGATTCGTTTTGTCAAACCGCTGAAAGTCGATCGGAAGGTTCGTTCACTAGTGAAATCGCGTTTTTTTCAGCGATGTCTGAATATTGTGGGCAATCTGGCATTGAATGTGAGTAATCGAAGAGTGAAAGCTCCATCCGGGTTGACATTTCAGCAGCATGTTGGAGAATGCGGGCCAGAGTTTACGGAATTATCTGATGCCATTGGAGGCAGATACGGCAATTGTCTCGAACGAACTGCGGCGTATTTGAATTGGCGTTATTGTCACAACCCTCTTGATTGTTGTGTATTGGTCACAGCCCGTAAGGAGGGGGCACTTACAGGGTATGCCGCCTTTACCGAGACAGGGACAGATGCCTATGTGTTGGATGTATTCGGTATTCAAGATCGTGATGTCATGGTCGGCCTACTCGATCATATTGTTGGACGTGTCCGTTCAGGTCCATGTGAAACCGTCGTGGTCTCTATTGGGGACAACCATCCTTGGATTCCTTTTTTACAGTCCGTGGGATTTAAGCCACGTGAGGCGTCTCCCATCATTATTAGTGGTTTACCTATTGAATCTGAAGGCAAAACCGACGAGAATCAGCACATATCATTTTTGTTAATGCAAGGAGATCGTGATAGTTGAAGGGGAGGCATATTTCATTATGGAAGATACTGTAGATCTAGAGCATATTAGAAAATTTGTGGTTGAACATATTCCAAGAGTCAGTCAACTAGAGGGGCAAGATGATGTCCAACTCTTAGAAGACGGTTTATTAGATTCGCTCGGTATTTTGGACGTTGTCACATATTTGGAAGAAGAGTTTGGCATTACAATTTCTGATGAAGAATTAACCCCAGATAATTTTCAGTCAATACGGACGATATTTCTTTTTGTTCAGAAAAAAAAGAGCCACGTCCAGGTTGCTGATTGATGATAAGGCGCACTGCCTGCCGTATGAGTGGTCTTGGATAAAATATGAAGAGGAACGATCACTCCTGGAAACATGAGATGAGGCTTGACCCAGTGCGACCCAGTGCGACCCAGTGCGGAGACTATAGGAACGTAGTATTTGGTGTCGTGATGGATCGTTATGACAATCCTGCTGTCTGATGAAGGTCTGAATAATGCATTTCTGCAATTCGTGCTTTTCAACGTTTCCGCTCCTTCCAATTTTCCCGTTTTAGTATGAAACCCCAAATAGGAATAGCCCAACCTTTGACCTGTGGGGGTGCCGCGGTACATTGTTTTCTCGATATTTCCTTGTCACGCGATACTCTTGAACATTGGTGCGAAGCTTAAAAAGAGAACTGAGATATGCTACGTTCGCACGAAAATCATAGTCGCGTCTCGAAGCCTTACTGGATATTCCTCTGTCTCATTCTTATCTGTATCGCTGCCATCTTTCGATTTTCACATCTCGGCGATAAAGATTTTGGTATCGATGAGATTCTCCATGTGTATGCTGCTCAGGAGCTGCTTCAGAGACAGGCACCTCTTTTGCCATCAGGGTATGCCTATGAACGAGGGCTGCCGTATACCTATCTTGTTGCTGTCACCGGGTATTTAGGAGGGTTTACTGAACTGACCCTACGGATTCCGAGTGCCATCATTGGCGTCGTGGTCGTCTTTTTTGTGTATTGGATGACTCAGCGATGGTTCTCGGTCGAGGCTGGTCTTGTGGCAGCCTTCTTCAC
>BQIX01000341.1 GCA_021604145.1 Nitrospirales bacterium | reverse complement strand
GGTTTTCGACGATAACGTTCACTCAAACTTTGTGTGGCTTCAATCCGAAGTTCCCCGTTGCGTTCGTCGAGGAGCATAATGGAGCAAATCTTTGAATTCGTCATGTGTGCCGTTGTTGTCACAATAAGTTGAAGAACCTCGTCGATCAAACGATTTGATGCTACAGTCTCAGATACTTGCGATAAGGTATCAAGTTGTAACGCCCGAGACTGCATTTCTTCATACAATCGGGCATTATCAATGGCTCCTCCCACTTGATGGGCAATGGTGGAGAGGAGCGTTAAAGCTTCGTCGCTATAGCGTTTGGCACGCTTGTGCTGCACATTGATCACGCCGACCACCACACCTTTGCTCTCAATCGGCACAGACACAAAGGCCTGATAACGATCTTCCGGTAAACGATTAAAGAGCTTAAATCGTGGATCGTCACTGGCATTCTTGGGGATCACGACTCGCATATTTTCTCTTGCAACCCAACCGGTAATCCCTTCGCCTAATCCTATCGACACACGACCTATCAACTTCGGATGTGGTTTCTTCGATGCTCGCAAGACTAATTCGTCCCGTCGATCCGACAACAAATAGAGTAAGCAGGCATCGGCCTTCGTTACCTCCACCACGACCTCCACAATATGCCTCAAGACAGACTCGAGATCCAAGGTACTACTAATCGACCTGCTGATTCTGTGCAACACCTCGACTTCCCGTGTTCGTTCACGCAACGTCTGTTTGAGAGAATCCATTGTCTGTGGTCGTTTACCAGCCATTTGTCACTCCCACACTATCTATGAACCCCTCTCTCGTCAGAGTTATAAACCCGGTGATCCTCAAGCAACAGGTTGGCAGCATTACCGACTCTGGACAAACCATTGTTTTACAGACTGTTGCTCTAGCGGAATAACGGCAACACGACCAATAGCCTTGGGAACGACACAATGAATATTCCCATTGATCACTTTCTTGTCATGTTGCATAGCCTTCCAGAAATCAGAAAATTTCATCTTAGGAATTTGACATGAGAGACCGGCTCTTTGCACAATTTCTCGCTGCCGCGCGACAACCTTCGAGGAACAAAGCCCAAGCGAATATGCGAGATCCGCTTCTTGTACCATCCCAATACCCACTGCTTCCCCATGAATCATCTTGCGATAGCCAGACATCGATTCAAGGGCATGGCCAATCGTGTGACCATAGTTCAAAATTCGTCGCAATCCTGACTCCCGCTCATCCTTTGCAACAACGTCAGCTTTAATTTCGCAACAGCGCTTAATAAGATATTGAATTGGTTGATTTTCCAGCTTCAAGATCGATTCAATATGGTCTTCCAGATACTGAAAAAAATGACGGTCATAAATCATTCCATACTTAATCACTTCAGCTAATCCAGCAATTAGTTCTCGCTTCGGTAACGTGCGAAGCGTTTGAGTATCCATCAGAACCATTTTCGGCTGATAAAACGCGCCAATTAGATTTTTCCCTAAGCGATGATTGACTCCGGTTTTCCCTCCAACACTTGAATCTACCTGAGCAACTAATGTCGTCGCGACCTGAATGAAAGGAATTCCTCGTACATACATTGAAGCCGCAAACCCGGCAATATCTCCAACCACCCCTCCTCCTAACGCCAGCAGGATATCCGATCGTTCGAAGCGCTGAGCGACCAATTGATCAATAATCTTGGATGCCCAACCTAACGTTTTGGCACGTTCTCCATCAGGGACTTCAATAAATAAGGGGCGAAACCCTCTTCGCTTGAGAGACGAATTGACAATGCTTCCATAGAGTTGCCGAACGATTGGATTCGTCACGATGACCACGCGACCGGAATGCCCTGACTGCTGCAGACAATCCCCAATGTCATGGAGTAACCCTGCTTGAATATGAATGGGATAACTCCGTTGACCCAAGTCCACGGGAACGGTCAGTCTAGTTGAATTCTGACGAGGAGATTGTTTCATTTCTTTCGATCGAGAAGAATACATAAAAATTCAAAGATTATAATCATCGATGAGCACAACAACGTCCTGAAATGAACGATTTGAATAAATTAAAGAGAAGTAATAGGCACAGATTCTAGAAAGATTTCACATATTCTTGATAGGCATCAAAGTTTCGCTTCATCTCTTCTAAAGTATCGCCCCCAAACTTTTCAACCATCACATTGGCCATTTCGAATGCAATGACGGCTTCACCGACAACTCCAGCTGCTGGGACAGTACAAATGTCAGAACGTTCGACCGTGGCCTCAAAGGGTTCTTTGGTTTGGATATCGACACTATGTTTAGGAGAATAGAGTGTGGCAATCGGCTTCATTGCGACTCTCAGGACGATTGGCTGGCCATTGGTAATGCCGCCTTCCAGCCCGCCAGCATTATTCGTTTTTCGAAGAAACGTTTGCCCTTGATCGCCAGGATAAATATCATCATGGACTTCAGATCCAAAGCTTCTCGCAGCCTCAAAACCCATCCCAATTTCTACACCTTTCATTGCTTGAATACTCATAGCCGCCATCGCCAAACGAGCCGTGAGCCTTCGATCCCATTGCGCATAAGTTCCCAATCCTATAGGAGGATTAGTCACCACCACCTCAAACACTCCTCCAAGAGAATCTCCCTTATGTTTCGCCGACCGGATCAGTTCGATCATTTTATCACCAGCAACAGAATCGTGACAGCGCACTTGCGACTGTTCCGCCTGTTCATACGCACTTAAAGGATCGGTAGCAATCGGAGCCTTTACTCGCCCAATTTCGGTGGTATAACTCACCACCCTCATATCAAATTGTGCAAGCAACGCTTTCGCAACTCCGCCAATCGCGACGCGAATCGCGGTTTCGCGGGCACTGGCCTTTTCCAATACATTACGAATATCCCGATGTCCGTACTTAATCGCACCAACCAAATCGGCATGTCCCGGTCGAGGGCGGGTTACCACTCGTTCTGTAACCGGAGGACCCGGCTCCGCCGCCATAATGTCCACCCAATTTTTCCAGTCCTTATTCTCAATCGTCAGGCCCAACGGATTGCCAAGGGTTTTCCCCTTTCGTACACCACAGGAAAACTCAATACGATCTTTTTCGATCCTCATTCGCCCTCCACGTCCATAGCCACCTTGTCGACGAACAAGGTCCACATCAATATCTTCTGCCGTTAAAGGCAGTCCGGCAGGAACCCCTTCCAAGACCGCCATCAAACATCGCCCATGAGACTCCCCAGCATTCAAATATCGCAACATGGCGTCCACCTTAATACATAAAATGTTCTTAACTGTTTATTGTCATTTGAATTGTATCGCGAGAACGTTTCCACTCACTTTAATGGCATACCGGACCCGTGCTACCAATGCAAAGACAAGCCGAAGTTTTTGAGTATATTGTTCGATGCGTATATCTTTGAGTAAACGATGTCCGACTTGAAGCTTATCAAATTTCAATGACGAAATGCTGTGAGAAAGATCTATCGCCAACTGAGATCCGTGAATCGCAACAGGCTGATAGTGAATAGGCCCCTGACCTTGTAAAATCACAGTCACAGAAGCAGATTGACGTTGGACGATTACCCCGGTCAATGTCAAGCCAGTACGTCCGGCATTTACTCGCATGGTGGATTCTATAGGGAAACTTAAAAACTTCCAAGTGGTGTTTGGAATGTGAACAGACAGAATCCCTGGATGTTTCTTAAACTACTTAAAGTTGCTGCCACAACAATCCATGGACTGGTTTATCAGAGATGATCCAATTCCAGCCAACCTTATACCACGAAAATTCATATAACCGAGAGCTTAAGCAACTATAGTCTATCGACTATTTTTAAACGTCAACTCCAAGAATTTGGGTTGTATCCTGCCTTTTGAAACTTCCGCCATGTTCTTGTTGTCTAATCTTTCCAGCATCACTGTCGTATTGGTGAGACGGGCAACCCGAATATGTTTATTAGGAAGAATATCTCCAAGAGACACAAGATAACGACTTCCATGAGAATTCTGAAGCATAGCGTGATGCCCCGTCACGCCAGATATGATTCCTAGAAGGCTCCACTGAGTCCTTGACAAAGAGGGGGTAATCACAACAGATTCAGGGAGCATCGTTGGCCTCGCTCGTTCCACAATCGTCCCAAATGGATCACGCCGACCTTCCGAGACATAGCGATACCCATGCAATCGGCTAACACCTTCAAGAAAAAAATCCTTGGCCTCCACCTGGGGCCAACTAACGACGAGCATGAGAGCACCAGCCCCCAAGCACAGACTCATCACTCTACGGGCATAATTGGGTCGCCTGCATTCTCCTTCAACACAATATCGTCGGCAGGAGGAGTATTTCTTTATCCACCGATAGCTCAACAAGTAGACTCCTTACAATTGATTGCCGCTCACATGACTTAAATCCTGTAGTGGTACAGGAGCAAGCCCTTGCAGTTGAAAGTCTGCTGATAATACGGGCTCGCCCCTCTTCTCTTCACTCAACACATGCAGGCGTATGTGATTGAGTTCTACAACCCAGGGTAATTGAAGAATTGTCGCAAAGCTCTCAGCAATACGATGGTAGCCTCCTTCAACCCTTCCTCGCATCGCTAAGGGTTCCCCCTTAAAATTTTCTGAACCATTCTCTCTGCTATCAGGCTTCCAAAATGTCAGTGGTAACCCAAAACTCTCCGCAATTTCCATCACGTCCTTCCTAGGACGCATAATCTGTCCACTCGAAGACACAACCATCTCCGGTATCATCTGTCGCCTGACATCGGTTGGTATCTTTCCATCAAATTTAGAGACGCGATCCTTCCGACGTTCAATTTCCTGTTCCAGATAAGTGACACTAGCCTGTAACGCCTCAATCTCATTTGTCGTCGGCTGCCACACAATGGCATAAAACCCAGCCCAGATGAATCCAATTACCACAAGGCACAAC
>BQIX01000340.1 GCA_021604145.1 Nitrospirales bacterium | reverse complement strand
ATCTGACAAGAGCGTTCCTGCAAGGGTCAACACGGCCGCAATGAAGTTGATGGTTAAAATGACCGGGAAATCTCTGGCAAGAATCGCTTCGTATCCAAGACGCCCTAACCCGGGCCACGCAAAAATCTGCTCAAAGATCACCGATCCACCAATCAAACCTGGGAGCAATAATCCAAACATCGTCACAAAGGGCAGTAAGGCATTCCGTAAGGCATGTCCATAGACCACCGCATCTTCTTCTAATCCTTTGGCCCTAGCGGTTCTGACATAGTCTTGACTAATGACTTCTAACATTTGCGATCGGACATATCGAGACAACACGGCCACGCCCAAGACTGCGGACATCAACGAAGGAATGACCAGGTGCCACACGCGATCCATCAGACGAAACGCCGGGTGCGCATCCTCCATTCCAAAGGTTTTCATCCCGATGACTGGAACACCAAAGACTTCAACAATCCAGAGGATCATGATATAGGACAAGAAAAAACCTGGAACAGAAAT
The DNA here is from genome assembly GCA_021604145.1 of Nitrospirales bacterium. GTDB lineage: Bacteria > Nitrospirota > Nitrospiria > Nitrospirales > UBA8639 > JAGQKC01. Next base: position 4,406 of record BQIX01000340.1, on the reverse strand, counting down.
CAGGGCATAGGCCACCAACGTACTTGACCGATCATACACCGCACCACGTCGCATGGCCGCGTAAATACCGGTTGGAAAAGCAAAGGTCCAAATCAGCAATGTGGCACAGATAAAGAGCGGCAGTGAATTCAGAAAACGATGCCATATTTTTGGCAATACAGGCTGACTATCCTTGAAGGACTTCAGTTCACCATTCACTAAGTCCTGGACCCAGTACGCATACTGAAGGTATAGCGGATCATCTAAGTGAAACGCCGCTCGAATCCTGGCAATGTCTTCAGGCTTCATTCTTGGATTGGCCGGATCCACCTCACTTGGCTCTCCTGGGGCAAGGTGGATCACGGAATGCGCCACGATCGACACAATCACGAGCAGAACAAGACGCTGGAGGACATTGCGTGTAATGAAAGTCCACATGATCTTATGTCAAATCCCGTTCCATGATTACACGCAAAAGAAATCGAAAAGAAACGCGTCCGCCCTGTCCTTTCATGTTCATTAAAAATCTGGAGTGAACGCGAGCTTCCTCCACTTATGAAAATACACCGAGACATCACCTGACTTCGTTGGATAAATTTTGGAGTACGTCTCTACCCCATCTTTACCTTTGTCAACAAGCACAATTTTCTTATCGAGGACAAGCGTCGTGAGCGGGGCATACAAAAAGGTATACGGTTGGTCATCATGAATAATTTGATGCAATTGATGAGCAAATTCCCGTTGACGGTCGCGATTATATTCTTGTCGAATACGCACGATCAGCTCATCAGCCCGAGGATTGCGATATCCCACAAAATTTAGCTGTTGAGGCCCAGCTTGGCTGGAATGCCAGATCTGATAAAGATCAGGGTTGATATCCATGCTCCACCCCAGGACCACCGCATCAAACTCTCCGGTATTCACGAAGTCTTTTAAAAACACCGTCCATTCAAAGTATTGCGTGCGACATTTGACGCCTATTTTCTTCCAAGCATTTTGGACAATGGTCATAATATTTTGTCGAATGGGATTGCCGCTGTTGGTGATCAGATTAAATTCAAAGAGCTTTCCATCTTTCTCTAACCACCCGTCGGCATTCTTCCGCCACCCCATTTCTTCAAACAACTCTAAGGCTCGTTGGGGGTCATAGGGAAGCGGTTCAATCGTCTGATCATACCATTCGGTATTTTGAGAATACGGTCCCGTCGTTCGCTTGCCTTCTCCATACACGACATACTTTAAAAAATCCTTCACATTCACGGCCATCCCCAACGCTCGCCGAATCTTCGCCTCGGCAAATAAGGGCTTGCGGTTATTATAGCCAATGTATGTATACGCAAAACCCATACTGGAAAATGACTGATACGAGGGAGCATCTTTATATCGCGCGACTTGATGAGGCTGAGCGACATAATAGTCAATCGCTCCGGACAAAAATTCCATTTCCTGCGTCAACAAGTCAGGAATCACACGCATGTAGTATTCATGATATTCAGCCGGTCCGTCCCAATAGGCTTCATATCGCTGAAGCTGGATAAACTCATCCCCTTGCCAATCAACAAACTGAAAACGGCCGCTCCCGATCGGCTGTCGATTAAAGAGACTATCGCGCATCCCAAAATTAGTTTGAGCCTCTTCCGACAATTCACGCTCCTGCATTTCCTGATTCATGGCCTCTTGATTGAGCAGATGCTCAGGCAAAATCCCCATCGTCCATGCATCAATCGCTGGCGAGTACAGTCTTTTGTAGATGACATTGACCGTATGTGCATCAACCACTTCCACGGACTTGATGGGTTCAAAGTTCGATGTCCGCGGCGACAAATTTTTTGAATCCATAATGGCATCATAAGTAAATTTGACATCACCTGCGTCAAATTCGTGTCCATCATGAAAACGTACGCCTTTTCGGAGATGAAAAAGAATATGCGGATTATGTTCACTGACGGGCAACAGTTCCGGAAATTTCGCCTCGAGTGCGACTTGAAGTTCTGGAGCGATTTCAGACTGGATCGATACATACTGATCATAGGACACATCGTCCCAATACCATTCCCCAACGACCGGAGCCAAATACCGGAAGAGATCTTGGTCAACATGATCCAACACAAACTCAATTCGTTCAGGAACATTGATTGACAGGGGGATGCTTTCAATCGACGGATTCCCATCTTCATCCTTCACCACTAACGACACGACTTCACTCCGTTCTTCGGGAGGTAAAAGACGGATTGAGATGACATGGGAACGGACATCCGCAAGAGATCGATGAGCAAGACGACGCGTCAATCGGCGTACTAGCTCCTGACCGGTGACAGGTTTTCCATCAGGAAAACGGTATGGATCGCGAACCAATAGATACGCTTTTTCCGTAATGGCCCAATCTGTGGCAAGACGACCGCGTAACTTTAAATCTTCATCTAGGTCTAACAATCCTTCGAATATATGATTCGTAATAATGGCACTCGGGAGATCCGCATTTAAGATAGGGTTTAGAATTTTTGCATCAGCCGCCGAACCCTCAATATACGTGACAAGCCGGTTGGGGTTCCCAGCCGCTTGGTTTTCGTACGTGGGAACCCAAAAGTATGATTGAAGAAGAAAGACGGTAAGGATAAAAGGAATGAAGAGCAGTATTCGTTTAATCGTCATACAAATGAAAACGTGGCTTCAAACAGGAATGATCGTGGGGATTTAATAAATGGTACCAGGAAACCTAGAAATGACGCTACTCAGTCGAAACGAAAACCTCACAATTCCTCGCACCAACGACGAACTGGAGCACATTGTTCGTCAAACACCATGAGTAAATTGACGGGAAATCGTACGCCAGACAGATCACCAATATCATGGTGAGACTTCCGCTTCTTCTCACTATTCGCCTTCTTCCAACTCCACATCGTCCAATGGCGTATGAAAGAAAGAGATCTTCGAAATATTAAGAGTCAAGAAACTCATGAAATGTTTTCTCAAGTCATGCCTGAACATACCCAGATTCAGCAGCGGCGGTTTTGTCTGACAAGCTTGACGATGTTCATATCTCTATTACCTTTTGGCTCATGCCCTACACATTGTACTATGGACTCACTTCTTCCCCAATCTGTAGTTGAAAGTGGATACTTGACTATCCATGGCCCCAGACTGGTTTGACGAACCGCCTCACACATTCATGCTAATACAGCAACAAAAAGAACGTAAAAGGAGCGTTGTCTATTGAACCAAGGGAATTGATCAGCTAAGATTCAGACTTATTTTCTCACTTTTTTCTATTCAATAGAATAACCTTCACCATTAGCTAGGAGGTACAGCACGTCAACATTCTCTTGCATACCTTTTCTTTTTCAATACCCCCAAATACCCTTTCCTCATCTACTTCTGCATTCTTTCTGTACTCATTGATATTCTCGTAGACCACAACATTTCACCGTCTCCGACTGTTGTCTGAGCATAACATTTTCCACACTCCTGATCCGGAAGGGGCGTTTGCATGAATACGCATCGACAGACATTTACGATTCTGGTGGTAGATGACAACCCCGGTCTCAGTACTCTCATTCAAAAATATCTCCATCGAGAAGGGTTTACCACCATCCTCGCTCAAAGTTGCGCTGAAGCCATCACATGGCTTTCTCAACAGCACGCAGACCTCATGCTTCTCGACCTCCAACTCACAGATAGTCACGGAGCCGACCTCATTCAATCTCTGGAAGAACTCCAACAATTACCGCCTTTTATTGTCGTGACTGGCCATGGCAATGAACGACTTGCGGTAACAATGATGAAATGTGGCGCACGCGATTATCTCATCAAAGACGATATGTTCCTTGAATTACTGCCATCGGTTGTCATTCATACCTATGAACAACTTCGACGGGAAAGTCGACTCTTAGCTGCCGAAGAAGAATTAAATACAGAACGGGAGCGTCTGGCTATCACCTTAGCCTCCATTGCCGAGGGAGTGATCACCACAGATACGAACGGACACATTACGTCCATGAACCGTGTCGCGGAAACACAGACAGGGTGGACACAACTCGATGCGATCGGTCATCACGTGGCAGAGGTGATCAACCTTGTCCAACAACACAATATGACATTTAGGGAAAACCCCGTCCAGGAAGTCCTCGATACTGGAAAAACACTTCACCCAATCCAACACCGGCTCCTGTTTTCCCGAGATGGAGTCGAACGCACCGTCGCGACGAGCACTGCGCCAATTCGACGACATGATACAAGCATACTCGGCGTTGTGCTTGTACTTCGCGATATGACAGACCGCATTCGAGTTGATCAAGAATTGTTAAAAGCCAGTAAACTTGAATCCCTTGGAATTTTGTCTGGCGGTATTGCGCATGACTTCAATAACTTGCTCACAAGCATTCTTGGGAACATCTCCCTCTCGAAGGTTTCACTTAACCCTCGGACCG
>BQIX01000339.1 GCA_021604145.1 Nitrospirales bacterium | reverse complement strand
AGTATTGTCAGAAGTATACTCGTCACACCTGCCAGACTTTCACCTGCGACAAGCCCTGCAGCCAACGCCATGAGAAATCGTTCGGTCCAGGTTTTGGCAAACTTCATGAGTAGAATGCCAAGGAATGCCCCAAGAAAAAGTGACAATGAATTCCAGGCAGGAATCACAAACGCCAGACCCATTGTTGAAGCACTCGGAATCCATCGGCTCACGCGTGGTGAGACCCCTTGAGCGACAAGCACCATACCGATTCCCACTAATCCGGCAATCATCATGGCCTCAATACTTCCCGTTGGAATCGCGTCAAGTCCGTCTTGAAACACTTCTGCCACAGCTTTCCAGGTTGCCACAGCTGGGGCTGGCCATTCACTCGTTAACAGCATGCTTTGAGGATCAGGAATTAATATCAGATAGACTGCGCTCCCGACTAACGACCCAGTTAGCACACCGAAGATTTGCGCAAATGCTTGAAAACGGGGAGACGCTCCAATCAGTAATCCTGTTTTCAGATCATGAAGCAAATCTGCACATTGTCCAGCTGCCCCTCCTGTCACATTTGCCGCCATCAAATTGCTTGTGACGTTTCCAGGATTGAGTAGACCAAATGTGAGTTGTGTGACTTTTCCCATGGCTCCGATTGGCGTAATTCCGGTTTCTCCTGAGACTCGTCCTGCGACAATGGCTAGCACAAAGGTAAGTAAGACAGCCAGAACTGCGACAAACCACGAAATATGAAAAAACGACACCTGAGTCAAGACGGCAAACACCAATGAGACACCAAGGCCGACTGTAAACCATCGACGTGGAATATCTTGCGAATCTCTTGATATTTCATAACTTGTCGTCGTGGTTTCAGAACCTATGGCCCTGCTCCTAATCGCTCGCCAAGAACAAATAAACGAGGTCAGCGATGCTGTGACCATCATGGTCACCCCCGGCCAGAGCAACCATTCGACCATCGGACCGAACCAATGATCTGCTGAGTTAAGGTGTTCCGTTGGTATCCAGCCTTGGATCAATACCCATGGTCCAATAATTCCCCATGCGAGAATAGCTCCAATCAGTAAAGAAATACCTGCGCGGATACCGATGATGGCCCCAAAGCCAATCATCAACAATGAAGGATCAAGCACAAAACCAAGATTGGAAAGCGACACCGTGGGGAACCCTGCATTTTTGAGCATTCCCTTGAGTGGAATGGTCAATCCAAGGGTCAACTTGGGAATGGTCACAATTGCTTCGTTGATGAATTTCAACAACCCGGCGATCCCCGCAGCCGTCAGGAGGACCTTGACGCGCGCCAGCGCTTCACCGCCTTTTCCATAAATCTCCTTGACGGTTTCCGCTGTTGCGATTCCCGCTGGAAAGGGCAATCGATCACGAAGCAACATTTGCTGCCTGAACCCAACCGCAACCACAATGCCGATAAGACTGACGGAAAATACCCACACACTCAAAACGGACCAAGGCAACTGCTCCCCAGTCAATATGGCTAAGGCGGGAATGGGTGCGACCAATCCTGACGAAATAATAGAAGCGGCTGAAGATGCTGTTGTTTGATTGATATTATTTTCGAGAAGTCCCCAAGGTTTGGTCCCTGCGGTCGCTTCGAATGTTTTCCAAAAAGCGAAACTCAGGAGAGCTGCGGTAATGGACATATTAAACGTCCAGCCGATTTTCAACCCGCTGTAAATGTTACACGGAGTCAGAAGTGCTCCTAACAGTACTCCCGTCGCAATGGCACGAAGCGTCAACTGTGGATTGGTGGTATCAGGGATGGGAAAAGTCGGTGTGGGTGACGAAGAAGGCATTTAGCCATATTAAAGAAAAAAGGAGAGAGTTCGCAGGGGCATGTATTTGATGTTCATACACATCGGATCTACAGCTTACCAGACAGTGTACAGAGGATTGCTACGGTCTAAGGAAGATCCACCCTTCGTACACTGAGCCTCAAACACAATCATGAGCGCCTTGAGGCCGCATCCTTTTCAGGAATGGAAAAAGAAGAGTCTTCAATCGGTAGTTGTTTGGGGAAATCACTGGCTGTCCCTAACGTGTCGCGATCTCTCCAAAATACCGGTTCACTCCGCATGTAGATAGCGAGTAATTTGGCAATGGCATTCAGCGAACTTAGATGTGTCCGTTCATATCCATGAGAAGAATCCACCCCGAACGTAATCAGTGCCGTTCGAATATCGTTCCCCGCTTCTACGGCGGAAGCGCTGTCACTTCGGTAATCGCAAAAAATATCTCGTTGGAAGGGAATTGCATGATCCGTACAAAGCGCAATGAGACGGCGAACCAAATGATAATCAAAAGGCCCGGCTGAATCGGCCATGGCAATGGTCACCCCAAATTCGCTTGACGCTTGAAACGGGGCAGGCGTCCCATTATCAATCGTCACCATTTCTGCGACATCGCCATGAAGGACGGCCGATGCCCCTGATCCCACTTCTTCGGAAATCGTAAATAGTAAATGACAATCCACAGGCGGTGCCAAACCCGCATCAACCATGGCTTTGGCTGCAGCCAGGATTGTCGCGACTCCCGCCTTATCATCCAAATGTCGCGAGTTAATAAACCCATTGGGGCCCATTTCCGTTGACGGATCAATCGCAATAAAATCCCCAATATTGATCCCGAGTTTCTCGAGATCATGTTCGGTTGAGAGCGGTTCGACAAACTCATTGCCATTCGAAACCGCTTCATCGAGACGAACTTCGACATTTTTCCACGACACAGGCTGCGTATCGATTTCGTCACCATACGTATGTCCCGAGGCCTTCAATGGCAAAATTGTCCCGCGATACATGCCGGTTTCAGTAAAAAGTGTCACACGACACCCTTCAGCAAATCGGCTGGACCAGCTTCCAATCGGCACAATCGCTAAACGACCGTTGCTTTTTAACCATTTGACCATCGCGCCTAATGTATCCAAATGCGCAACGATCGCTCGATCTGGCGTACGAACCTTTCCCTCCATCGTCGCGCGAATGGCTCCGCGCCGAGTGAGCTCAAAAGGAATTCCTAATTGTTTGAGTTCATCCGATACCGTGTGAACAATTTGATCGGTATACCCTGTCGGACTCGGAGTGGCTAACAAACTTTGGAGAATATGCGTGAGATAGTTCGAATCAATCTTGAGTTCGCTCATAGCATCCCTTGTGATCACTGATGGCTGTGTGACGTTTATCGATGTTTCGTTTGGGGGAACAACAAGTCGATAAATCGTTGAGCCGTCGGTTGTGGTTCATGATTAGCCAGACCGGGCCGCTCGTTGGCTTCGATGATGACATAATCGGGTTTAGAAATATTGGGAACAATAAAATCAAATCCAACAACAGGAATAGAGAGAGCTTTGGCGCCAATGACGGCGGCCGCAGCTAAATCAGGATGAATTTTTTTCGTCACATCATGAATCGTTCCGCCGGTATGAAGGTTTGCTGTTTTTCGCACAGCCATGGCCTTGCCTTTGGGCAAGACGTCAGCGAGCCGATAGCCGCTTTCCTTCACACAACGTTTGGTTTCGCGGTCCAGAGGAATTCGACTTTCTCCACCCGTCAACCGTTCCCGTCGCTGACTTTGTCGCTCAATCAGCTGCGCAACCGTATGCTTCCCCGTTCCGGTAATTCTTGGCGGACGTCGAATCGCTGCAGCCACGACCTGATAGTTAATTAACACAATACGCAGGTCCTCGCCTTTCACATATTGCTCTAAGATCACGTTATCGCCAAACGTTCCAGCATGGGAGATGGCTGTGTCCATTTCCTTTTTCTTACTCACATCGACACTCACACCGTTTCCTTGTTCGCCCATCAGCGGTTTCACCACAATGGATTGATACTGTCGAAGAAACTCATGATTTTTTTTTCGTCCATCAGCCATCATTTGTGCAGGAACGGATAACCCGGCATCTTTTAATAATCGCAGCGTGAGGGTCTTATCTGCACACCGGCTCATCGCAATTGCTGTGGTCAATTCGGATAGCGACTCCCGACACGTGACAGATCGACCGCCAAACGTCAATTTAAAATATCCGGCTTCGACATCAAGCACCGCCACATCAATACCTCGGCGTCTCGCCTCATTGACAATAATCACCGCGTAGGGATTGAGTCGTCGATCAGGGGAAGGCCCCGAAAACAATTTTTCATTAATTCGATTTCGTGTTTTGACGGCGAAGGCAGGAATTCGATGAAATCCAAGTTTCCGATACAAGGCAATAGCCTCATGGTTATCATGCATGACTGAAAGATCCAGATAATGGCAACCACGAGCTTTCATCCGTTCAGCCACCTGCCGAATCAACGCTTCTCCCACTCCTGGATGATGCGTTTGCGGGTCAACCGCGAGAGCCCATGTACTACTGCCTTTTTCCGGATCATCAAAAATGGCGCAATGATTGACACCCATAATCACGCCGATCACTTCATTCGTTTTCTGGTCTTTGGCAACGAGATACCAGATCTTTCGAGAGCGACGATGTTTCATAAGAAAGTCATATTCAACGCCGACCATATTTCGTGCCGCGTAGATTCTATTTAGCGAATCAACATCTGCTTGAGAGCGGACCGGGCGGATGACGAATCCTTGCTTCTGATTTGAAGGGGATTGATAGTCGGCTAACCAGAGGCGAAACGTATGGGAAGGATCGAGAAACAGTTTGTGAGGACGAAGGGCTAAGACCACATGCGGGTCTCGTAAATAAAAGGCAATGTCTCGCCGTCCAGCGCGCTCTTTTAAGAGTGTGGCCGCAACCTCTTCAGGCTCGACGAAGGTATGGGCAAAAATCAACCGACCCCAGCCGCAGTCCAAGACGACTTTCGGCTTAACCCGGCGGCCTTGATAGGTCGCCGGACCGATCTCCCAATTTTTGACAGTCGGTCCGACTGGACGTTGACGTGGACGAGGCATAA
>BQIX01000338.1 GCA_021604145.1 Nitrospirales bacterium | reverse complement strand
TAGCATTTGTTGAACAAGGCTAGGGGAGCGTTTCGCTGAGATGTCCAACGCAGTTGGACGACCCTTATACCTGACCTGGGTAATACCAGCGTAGGGAAGCGGCAGATGGACATAACATATTCCGGCCGTTTCCTCCTTATCAGGGAACGGCCTTTTTGTTTTTACAGATTGTCACAACAAACATTGGCTTAACTCCCGTACATCCTGAGAAAGGATCGCACTATGAGCACCTCTCAACACGAGCAATCCAAGTCGACCAACGGCAAGACGATTCCCGTTGTCGTCGACAACAACCATACACCTTCCGCAACGTTGACGACGAAGCCGTTTCCCGCTTCTCAAAAAGTCTATGTGACCGGATCCCATCCAAGCGTTCGAGTGCCCATGCGAGAAATCACCCTCACTCCGACGAAGGGACCCAACGGTTCGCCCCCGAGTCCAAATCCCTCTGTGACAGTATACGACCCGTCCGGCCCTTACACAGACCCCAACGTCACGATTAATGTTCGAAAAGGGCTTCAGCCATTGCGTCAAGCATGGATCACCCAGCGAAATGATGTGGAACAACTTGAAGAAGTCACCTCAACCTACGGCCGGCAACGTGCCATGGATGCAAGCTTGGATTCAATTCGTTTCGCATTGAGCCGAAAGCCCCTTCGAGCAAAGTCCGGTATGAATGTCACGCAGATGCACTACGCCCGGCAAGGCATCGTGACGCCGGAGATGGAATTTATTGCCATACGTGAAAATCAAGCACGAGAAGAACAAGCAGAAACACTTCGAGCCAATGACCATCAGGCGCGAGGTGTTGTTCAACATCCAGGGCAAGCATGGGGGGCGGCGATCCCGTCTCACATTACCCCGGAATTTGTCCGGGACGAAGTCGCACTGGGGCGCGCCATCATTCCATCAAATATCAATCACCCTGAAGTCGAACCGATGATCATCGGACGAAATTTCCTTGTTAAAATCAATGCCAATATCGGCAACTCCGCCGTCACCTCCTCTATCGAAGAAGAAGTCGAGAAACTCATTTGGTCGATTCGATGGGGTTCTGACACCGTCATGGATCTGTCAACAGGGAAAAATATTCATGAGACGAGAGAATGGATCATCCGCAATTCCCCCGTCCCCATTGGAACCGTTCCGATCTACCAAGCGCTTGAAAAGGTCGGAGGCAAACCCGAAGAGCTGACATGGGAAATCTATCGGGACACGTTGATTGAACAAGCAGAACAAGGTGTTGACTATTTCACCATTCATGCTGGAGTCCGCCTCGCCTATGTACCTCTCACGGCTACACGGATGACGGGCATCGTTTCTCGCGGCGGCTCAATTCACGCAAAATGGTGTTTAGCCCATCATCAAGAAAATTTTACCTACACGCACTTCGAAGAAATTTGCGAAATTATGAAAACCTACGATGTTTCATTTAGTTTGGGCGATGGGCTTCGCCCGGGCTCGATTGCCGATGCCAATGATGCGGCGCAATTCAGCGAGCTCGAGACGCTAGGAGAATTAACCCACACAGCATGGCAACATGATGTGCAAGTCATGATTGAAGGTCCAGGCCATGTGCCCATGCATATGATCAAAGAAAACATGGACAAGCAGCTTGAAGCATGCAAAGAAGCCCCGTTTTACACATTGGGGCCTTTGACGACTGATATTGCTCCTGGCTATGACCACATTACTTCAGGCATTGGAGCCGCGATGATTGGATGGTACGGTTGTGCAATGCTTTGCTATGTGACACCAAAAGAACATCTTGGTCTACCGAATAAAGAAGATGTGAAAGACGGGGTAATCGCGTACAAAATTTCGGCCCATGCTGCCGACCTGGCCAAAGGTCATCCAGGTGCCCAGGCTCGTGACAATGCCCTGTCAAAAGCCCGTTTTGAATTTCGCTGGGAAGATCAATTTAATTTATCACTTGATCCCGAAACGGCTCGCGACTATCACGACGCCACCCTTCCAGACCAAGCTGCCAAAGGGGCACACTTCTGTTCGATGTGCGGACCAAGTTTCTGTTCCATGAAAATTACCCAAGATGTTCGAGACTACGCTGACCAATTAAAGGTGGAAGAACAAGAAGCCATTCAAATAGGGCTCAAAGAAAAATCCGAAGAATTTCGTAAGGCCGGAGGAGAGATCTACTTATAATATGTGATCAATGCTGATCATGACTAACTTGCGGAGCATAAGATTATGAAGGAGAACACCATAGCCCCCTTGCGAGAACGTGACGTCACACGCCACATCGCCCGGGAGTTTTATAAAGAATTCGATCAACTGATTGAAAGTGACGTCATTATCGTCGGAGCTGGTCCGTCTGGATTGTTGTGTGCGAGAGACTTAGCCGCTCACGGTATTCGAACCTTACTGATAGAACAGAGCCTGGCACTGGGCGGTGGATTTTGGTCTGGCGGTTATCTTATGAATAAAGCCACAATTTGCGCGCCAGCCGATGTGATCTTGGAAGAACTTGGGATCCCATGCAAACCCGTGAAAGAATGTGACGGCATGACCATCGTTGATCCGCCACACGCGACGGCACGGTTAATTGCTGCCGCCTATGAGGCTGGCGTCAAAATCATGAACTTAACCCGAGTGCTTGACTTAATTGTTCGTGAAGAAGGCAAATTGGAGGGCGTCGTCGTCAATAACACGACAGCGGAAATGGCGGGACATGACATCATACATGTTGATCCAATCGCACTAGAAAGCCGTATCGTTGTGGATGCCACGGGGCATGATGCCGTCGTCGTGAACCTTCTCCATCGCAGAAATTTGTATGAGAAAGTTCCAGGCAATGGCGCGATGTGGATTGCAAAATCCGAAGCATTAGTTGTTGAAAATACGCGCGAGGTCTATCCCAATTGTTTTATCACAGGTTTGGCCGTCGCAGCCGTAGACGGTTCGCCAAGGATGGGACCGGCCTTTGGCTCGATGATCTTATCAGGCAGACGTGCAGCCGAACTCGTGAAACACAAACTGAAGGGTGAATAAAAAATTTCAATCCTCATGTAAATAGCCGTCCCGATATATTTACATTCTGAAGTGTGCCTTTGCGCTGTGCCAGCCTTATTTTTAGCGAGAAGTTATTGGGTTTCGCTATTTTAGTTGAAAACCAACGCGTTGCACCTTAGACTATAAAGGTTCACATTCAGCGGCATTTTCACAATTCACTTCGCTTTAACTTTTGGAGGAATGAGTATGGATTTGCAGGATTTCCTGCAACAAGGTAGCGGTACGGAAGAAGAAAAGATTTTAGCGTGGAATCTCTTTCAGCAAGCCTACGAATCGCAACAAAAAGGGCAACTGGATGAAGCCGTGAAGCTTTATAAACAGTCAATTGCAACCTCCCCCTCGGCAGAAGCCTACACCTTTCTCGGGTGGACCTACAGCTTTATGGGACAGTTGAATGAAGCCATTGAGGAATGCCAGCGAGCGATTAATTGTGATCCGGATTTTGGCAACCCTTACAACGATATCGGGGCATACTTGATCGAACTCAATCAATTGGACGAAGCCATTCCTTGGTTTGAAAAAGCGATGAATGCCAAGCGCTATGAAAATCCGGCGTTTCCGCATATGAATGTTGGACGCGTGTACGAAAAAAAGGGCGATTGGGAAAAAGCCATCGAGGCCTATAAGCAAGCCACGACACTAGACCCGGAATATTCTTCTGCTAAACGAGCTATGATGCGCTTAATCACGCTGATGAACTAGCCCTACAGGCAAGAGAAACACACCGACACAAGAACTTCAGCATCTTTTCACTGATAAAGGATACATACCCGCATGGAACAACAGGCAAAAACAATCTTAGTCGGTGTGAGTGATATCTTTTTTTATACAAAAATTCGCGATGCCTTTTTGCCGCATGGCTATAGCTTGCAACGAGTGAAAAAACAGGAAGACTGGCAGGAAAAAATTTCTACACAAGAACCCCATGCCATTATTCTCAATATGAATGATGAACGACTCGAGGCCACCGCCGCCCTTCGCCTCCTCAAAGGAACGGCGCAATACAAACATATTCCGGTCCTCGCCTTTGCCAATCATGAAGAAGTGGAGACGTGGAAACAGGCAAAAGAACTCGGCATCAATAAAATTGTTTCACGTAATGAGTTCTCCGCCAGAACATTTGCTCTGCTTGAAGAATTGACTGAGAATGTCACATAGTATTTGTGATGCTCCTAGGACACAAACGATCAACACACCATTGGTCCATGAATTACCCAACTATCACTTGAATCGCTAGACATGCTAAACATTGGGATTAGAGGTGTCCTTGGGCACGATAGTTGAATTTTCCATAGGTGTCCCGGTACACAAAATCTCTTACTTGAAGTTTTAATCCTTCTGCGATGTCGATATGAGGTGCCCTTGGGCACGAAGGATCAACAGACCATTGGTTCATGAATACCCATCTATCACTTGAATCGCTAAGCACTCTAAACATTGGGATTATAGGTGCCCAAGTATGAAACAATCGCCACTCCATACACAGCACGAAGCTCTAGGTGCGCAGCTCCAACCAATCGGGGATTGGGAAATGCCCCAACATTATGGTGACGCCGTAGAGGAGCATGTCGCCGTACGGCAAGGAGTCAGCATCGCCGACCTCTCACATCGTGGCCTTAACCGCATCACCGGTGACGATCGCGTCACCTGGCTTCAAAATCTTATAAGCAACGACATTCGCCCTTTGGCAGCCGGACAGGGTCTGTATTCAGCTTTTATGGATCATAAAGGCAAGATGCTGTCATACTTTCGGGTTTTGCTGTTAGAAGACTCGATTTTCCTGGAAGATGCAGGCGAAATTGGGGACACGACCTATCAGCTCTTACGGAAATTCTTACTGTTTGGGACCAAAGCCAAAATGGAAAACTGTCACGAGTCTTGGGGAACGCTGCTCATA
>BQIX01000337.1 GCA_021604145.1 Nitrospirales bacterium | reverse complement strand
GCTCCTGGAAAGTCTCGAGTCTATACCTACTATGCCGACCCATTTAATGGCGAAGGACAGTCGTTGGTGTGGGATTGGGGCAATGTGTCGATGAATCCTCGTAACGGATTATTTGGCGGAATTATCATCGGACCGACAGGGTCGACTTACCGCCATCCAGAAACTGGCGAGGATATTTCTCTCAAGAACAGTTGGAATGCTGATGTGATTGTGGATCGTACGATCCAAGGAAACGAAAGCCGCGAGAATTATCGTGACGTGGCTTTGTATTTTCAGGATGAGGATAATATTATCGGAACCAGCTTTATGCCGTATGTGCAAAATGTGGCTGGATTAACGGGCGTCAACTATCGAGCCGAACCCTATTTGTACCGGGAAGAGGAGGGCTGTACCTTAGGGAAGATGTTCCAACCCTGTGAAGTTGATGATCCACAAGATCCTGCCACTCCTCTGATTCTTGCCCATGCAGGAGATAAGGTACGGATCCATGTATTTGGTGCCAGTAGTGAACAGAACGGTATGTTTACCGTGGAAAAACATGAATGGCCTATAGAACCGTTTCTTCCAGGAGCTGATATGATTAGCACGGTCGAGTTTTCCGGTTCGGAAGGCTTAGACGTGTACTTACCATCGGCAGGTGGGAATTGGGCCATGACAGGTGATTATGTCTGGAGCAATGGACGGTTACCATACTCACAGTCAGGTCAATGGGGGTACCTACGGGTGCTCCCATCGACTGCTCAGAGAATTCTTCCGTTAAATGGTACTGTTTCAGGAGGTAAGACCGCTCATGGCGATCAGTTGGAGTCTGTCAAACCGACTCCGGCATCGTTCAAATGACTCTAGTGAAACTGAAAAGGTTCCAGCCGAAAAATATATCTGACACAATGCACGAAAACACCTCAAATGTCGGAAGTTTATTGGAACGGCTATAGGAATCTTATAACATTCTGGTGTCAAAAACGGGGGGAGCCATCTCGGCTCCCCCCGTTTTTTTGACTCCAATTCTGGTAAGATGTTCTCGATAGAGCGTGTATTGTTAAAGATTCTATCAGTAAGGAGGTGTCGATGAGATCGGGAGTGATTGGTTTCGCACTTATGTTAATCCTGGGATTATGGATTCAGTCTGCCTCAGCAAAGTATGAAGAAATTCAAGTAGAAAATGGAGGGACTTTGTCTGGAGTCATTACACTTCTGGGTGAGCTTCCCAACCCTAAAGGCTATAACCTTGTCAGTTTTCCAGATCCTGCCTATTGCGGTCGAATTTCAAATGGAAATGGGTGGCGGTTGCTTCAGCCATTTCAAATAGGGCCCGAAGGACAATTTCAAAATGTTGTCATCTTTATTGAAAAAATCAAAAAGGGTAAAAAGTTCGCTTATAGGCCTCCCCACATTGAAGCCATTGATTGTAAATTTGCTCCATATATCACGGTTGTTCGTGATCGGCATGAAGTGAAGGTCGTAAATATGGATCCGGTCATGCATGACATTCAAGCCTATGAAACGTCAAAGATGGGCGCGCGCGTTCTGTTTAATCTTCCGTTGCCGGTGAGTCCAAAACTCAAAAAACAGGATTTGATGGCAGGGAAAAAAGTCAAGAATCGGGCTGGGCGCATTGTCAGTCCAAACATTAAAATGAAGAGGGGGCGAAACATTTTTGCCATGCAATGCGGGTTTCATCCCTATATGGAAAGTTGGGGGGTCGCGATGGATTCTCCGTATTTTGCCGTAAGTGATGAACAGGGTACCTTTACTATTGATGATATTCCTCCAGGAACCTACAAGGTGGTTGTTTGGCATCCGGTAGTTGAGAAAGAGTTATCTGTAACAATCAAGGCTCATGAAACCACAGATGTGTCTGTTGATTTCGAGGCTCCGACAGGGCGTTTATATGCAAATGAGGCCCAAGAAAATACGCGATTCGGGATGGAGCTATTGGGTGACTCAAAAATTGTTCCGTCAGTCGAACTGCAACAGTAATGAAAAAGAAGGGATTAACAGAAACCTGTGTGGCGCAGGGTGAAACATTCGAATCATGAGTGTGGCGAGTCAGTATTGGCACCATCTTTCACTTTGAATTCTCTGTCTAGCTGAAAGGAGTGTGAGCCATGACCCACTATCAATCCATTCGTCGTGTTATGATTTTTGTCCTTCTGTTCGTATTGGTGAGTGCCGTTCCATGGTCTGCTGCTCAAGCTCCCGAAGTCTCCGCTGGTGTCCCTCCCAGAGTTGTTGCTGATTATCTCCATGCGGTGATTCAGGCAGATAGAACACTGTATGCCACGCATGTTGTTGCCCGTATGCAAGACACGGGAACGGTGCTGGCGTCAGAAGGGTGGAAGAAACGAGGTACACTCCCTCTTCCCGCACAGATGCTCTTATTGTCAGGGCTGGAAGTGAAGGAACAGGGGTTTGGTTTGCAATTCCGTCTCGCGAGCTTATGGCCGATTTATGAGAAAAACGGTCCGACGACAGACTTTGAGACGAAAGGCCTTGAAGCCGTCGTAAAAGACCCGAGTCAGCCGTACACAGGAGTCATCAAGCGAGGAGAGAAAGAATATTTTAAAGCCATTTATGCTGACAAAGCTGTTTCGAAGGCCTGTGCAAATTGCCATAATGCGCATATCCTTAGTGCGAAGCGTGATCACAAGTTTGGTGATGTGATGGGCGGGATTATTATTTCGTTTCCTCTCGGGTCAGAGAAAGCTGTCGAACCATAGATCATGTAGAGACAAAACTTGTATTTTCCTCCTATTCGTTTGTCTCACACGGTCTTAGTCGGCGAAGAGAAGCTGAGTAGAGGGGTGAAAAAACTGAGGCGGCCTGCTGATCTAGATCAGCAGGCCGCAACTTTTTTCATGAAATTCGTCGGTTGGTCGGTTGGAATGATGAGCTCGACGTTGAGGCTTATAGCCTTTTCAAATAACTTTCGACCCAAGATGCGTCTTATTTCGCTGTCTAGGCGACCTGTAATTATCAACTCAGGGGGAGAACCACATGTCATCGTCGGTCGCTTATTAATCCCAATCAGAGGTACGCAACAACCATCGTCTGGGGCTCCCATTTTAGTTCAACTGGAAATTAATTGGATTCGCTGTAATTGATTTTTCCGTCTGTTTCGTAGGACCACATTTCCGGACTTGTTTTTTGCTTGTTGTAAGCCTTCGAAAACACTCGTTCTCCACATCACCTATCTCACAAGGCAATTCATAACCCATAGTATAAATGGAAGCAAGAGCTTCAACGAGGCAGAACTCTTCTAGAATAGAGAGTATCATTCACTCTGCCTAGGAGGGACATCCCATGAAATCTTGCTCATCTTCTCACTCTCGACGCACCTTCGTCGCCATTGACGTGGCCAAACATCACCACCACGTTCTTATTGAAGGGCCAGATGGTTCGCGTCAGCAATGGCGGATGGCCAATACTCGCCACGACTATGAGCGGCTTCGTGACCGGCTCTCAGCCGGCAATGATCGAGTTTTGATTGGCTTTGAGGCCACCGGGGTCTATCACCGCCCTCTCGGACATTTTCTCCATCAGTGTGGCTTTGATCTCCGGTTGCTCTCGTCGCTCGCCATGGCTCGCACTCGCACGGCACTCTACAATTCCTGGGATAAGAATGATCCCAAAGATGCGCAGGTGCTTTTACATCTGCTCAAAACCGGTGTCTCGCAGCATTATCACGACCCCTTGGTCCATGCCATGAATGATCTTCAGGAATTAGCGCAGACCCATTTCCATATCTCTCAGCGGAAGGTCCAGGTGCAGCATAGCATTATGACCCATTATCTCCCGCTCTATTTCCCCGAAGCCGAACGCTATTTCACGAACTCCCGCGCGCAATGGTTTACGCATGTGCTGCATCGGTTTCCTTGTCCGGCGGCCATTACCCGATACGATCGTGAGACGTTTTATCAGGAAGCTGGCCCAGTGGTCGGACGGAAGGTCAACAAGCGCGGCTTTCTCGATGATCTCTATACAACAGCCAACTCAAGCGTTGGGCTTCCCGTCACCGAGGACTCTGAGGCGATTCACATGTTTCGCGTCGTCCTCACCGAGCATCAACACCTCTGTACCCTCCGCACCAGTATTGAAGCTCAAGCCGATCAGACGCTCCAGCTTCACCCTGATTATCAGCGACTGCGGACCTTGCCCGGGGTCGGGCCGATCCTGGCGTTAACCATCCTGGCTGAAGCGGGGGATCTCCGGCGCTTTCCACACTACCGACAATTCCTCAAATACTGTGGCTTTGACCTCTGTACCTACCAATCGGGGCAAGCCCGGAGCCTGACACATTTGTCGAAGCATGGGAATGGACGCTTACGCTATGCCTTTTGGATGGCCGCACAAGGGGCAGTCCGCATGCGCGAGAATACGTTTCGTCAGAAATATGCGCGTTCGATCAACAGCGATCCCCTGAATCCTGATCGCAAACGCAAGGCCGTGTGTGCGGTGGCCGCGAAAATGGCTCGGGTCGCCCATGGCCTGCTGAAAACCGAGACCGACTACCGACCGTATTTTGAGTCAAGCCTCCCCCGTGGAGCACTCCGTTCGTCTGGGCCGTCGAGGCACGTCGTGACCTCGTAGATAATGCTCGGAGCTTCCACGGGGGCTGTCTTGTTGTATTGAGTACGGTGAAGGCCTTCAGCAGGACCTTGTATCACTATGGTCAACGACACCTCCTATCCATGTGGAAGGCCATGGGAAAAAACTTCAAGGGTCGGTCACCGTCACTGCGAAGCACAACAGAGGTCTGTCTCTATAGAGATCTTGACTTCCACTTATAGTACGTTATCTATTCTTTCTCTCCGTTTTTCCGTGTGAATACGGAGAAGTTTGTGCTTCTTGCCTCCATGACATTGTGAGCATCTCGTTTCCTAGCGTCAGTCTGACTCCCAATTCTTTCTCGCAGCTCCTTCACCAACTTATCTA
>BQIX01000336.1 GCA_021604145.1 Nitrospirales bacterium | reverse complement strand
CAGACCTTAAGCAAATGTTCATCCTGCTGAACCGGAAAAGCCTTAAAGCGCCCCTGCCAAATATGGCCGTTCGACTGATGGTCCCGGTGATAACGACGCACATGGGTGGTCATCACCCATTGCATCCACTGGCTCAACTCTTCGTCTTTCCGTGGCCACACGAGTAGATGAAAATGGTTGGGCATGAGACAATACGCCATGATCCGTAGAGGTCGCTCTTCCAAACTCTCCTGGAGAAGCTCAAGGAAGGCCTGGTAATCGCCAGAATTATGGAAAACTTCGGCGCGGGCGTTGCCGCGATTGATCACGTGGTAGCAGAGTCCACCGACAGAGGCTCGAGCAGTACGAGGCATAGCCCTATACAATCCCACTCTATGGTAAGATGTCTAGAAAGGAGAATGACCCCTTTTTTCAAGGTGTTTCAATTTAATGGTTCGATCAGGTCGCCAAACTCGTATATGTAGGCTATCGCTTGTTCTTGGAGGATCACCACCTCTTTGGAATTACCTGATTCAGCTATAAATCTTACAATTCTCCAAAAGGAGGATGAAAATATGTGAAATGAAGAGCGGATAACTCTGAGGGAGGCACAGGCATAGGTTTTTCCCAATACAAGGGCAGGATAAACCCTTCTCGCGATTGCTTCAATGCATGTCGCCATTCTTGTTCAACGTACGGTGATTCCTTCGCCGCCTTGGACCAGCACAACTGAAAGAGATCCGCCTCTTCGATCTTTTCTAATAAAACTGAGTTCCATTTGTCCCCGCTCCGAAGTATCTGAACATCCCGTAGATATTCCATCGGCAGCAATTTGTAGGCTTTCTCCAGCTCATCAACAATGAAAGTATCCTCATGAGAGTAAGACACAAATACTGCGTTAAACGGGGCTACTGTCGTGTGCTGATCAAGTCTTTTAGATTTCATTTTCGGCTTTGTCGCCTGGACTTTAATCGACAATTGCACCACACCTACGAGCACCGGGCCCACGTAAAACGAAATCAGTCCTTTCCGTACCCTCTTTGAGCGCAAGCCGGTTGAGGCCGACAGGGGGCGAACGCGAAACTCGACTCGGTGCCAGTTTTCCAACCAAATTACTTTCGCTTGAGGTGGATTGATTTCACAGTCACTTAGTTCGGGTACTATAAGAATTTCAGCTCTGGGTTTGATACGCACCTTAGCCTTACGTTCTCTCCGATCATAACCGGCAGCCTCTTTCCCTAACCGCACTTTGCTGTCTCCTATCACCTCTCCGATGCATTTAGAAAGGTGAATGTAGGAAAGTAGGGAGGACCACATATTTAAAGGCATTGCCTTGGGGTAAAAAGCTGTGAGCCTAACGTCATCTGAAACATCACGGTTGGCTTTGGCGGCTTCCTCCACCATTCTACTTTCAGCTCCACGATCACCCGTAAAACCAGTACCGCCACTACCTGCCCAAGGGTCACCGCCTCCTGTAGGCCTAACTTCCATACACATTTCTTGCTGTTTAAGCAGCCGTGAAAGGTAAGTTCGTTCAAGTTGCAAGAGATCGGCAGCTTTGGTCTGACTCCAGTTACTTCGTCGGAGCGCTTGTTCAAGAATGTGTCGGCTATAACGCTCAATGGCATCATGATATGAAAGGTTTTCTCCCTCTTGAAATGGATCGACTCCCCAAGGTCCTAGCCCCAATTGTTCAGGAACGATTTCCTCATCTCTTCCGAGCACGACGGCACGAGCAATGGCATTACTCAGCTCCCGGATATTCCCCGGCCAACTGAAACGTTGCATGGCCTTAATCGTCTCTTTCGTGAATCGTTTCTGGGGTCGTTTCATCTCCCGAATGTGGAGGTCCAAGAAGTGTTCGGCTAAGGGAATAATATCTTCTGGCCGTTCTCGCAAGGGGGGGGTTGATAGGGACACCACATTAAGGCGATGAAATAATTCTTCTAGAAATGTCCCTTCCTTCACGGCTTTTTTGAGATTCTTGTCGGTGGCTGCAATGACGCGAAAATTGGACTTGTGTTTTTGTTTTCCCCCAATTCTCGTAGATGGCTTATCCTGAAGAAGGCGAAGGAGTTTGGCTTGTAGTGTTAAGGGCATATCACCTATTTCATCAAGAAAGAGTGTTCCTCCGTCAGCTTCTTCGATCCGGCCTTTTTGTCGAGAATCCGCTCCGGTAAATGCACCTTTTTCATGTCCGAAGAGTTCATTTTCGAGGAGGGTTTCGTTTAAGGCCATGCAATTGATGATACTAAATGGCATGTCGCGGCGAGCGCTCCATTGGTGAATTGAGCGAGCTAACAATTCTTTTCCGGTTCCACACTCTCCGAGAAGCAAGACCGACGCATCGGAGTCCGCAGCACGTTGGGCGAGCTCGACGACGGACTGGATGCTTGGGCTTTCGCCGACGATGGTGTTGTAACGACTTTCAACCTCGGTACGAAGTAATGTGACCTGTTGCTTAAGTACTTCGCGTACGAGGGCTTTTTTAACCACAATCTCCAAATGGTCAAAGTCAATGGGTTTTGTCAAAAAGTCATAAGCCCCTGTTTTCATTGCTTCAACAGCTTTCTCAATCGTGGCATTGGCTGTCATGACGATAATCGGAAGATCTAAGGCATCTCTGCCAGATGTATGTGGTGAGGGGTCCTTGGTTGCGTGATCCGAATCTTTTTGTGGGAAAAGATGGCGAAGGACTTCAAGCCCCGACATGCAGGGGAGGCTTAGTTCAAGGAGAACCAGATGGGGAGGTGCCTGTTCAATGACATCAATCGCCTGTTTTCCGTCAGCTGCCCAGACAGTTGTATACCCTTGAGCCTCTAAGCAGTCTTTGAACTTACGGACAATAACTGGGTCATCATCGACAATCAGAATCTTTTTGTTCATGCAATCGGAAACCTTAATTGAGTTTGCTTCCCAGGCTGTCGCACAAAATTCCAAAGAGGTGAGCTGCGAACTATCGACTTTTCTGTCGTAGCGTACAGTGCACAGCTAAATTGTCAAGATTGGAGGAGAAGAACAATCAGGTTCTAGATAGTGTCGTCACTCGATTGAACCCCAAAGCAAGATACACCGGATTTGCACGGATTCCGGTTCAGTGCCTGAGTCCACACTCCCCCTTTGCCCAGTTCACCTGCTCCCACCACTATGGCGCGTCATGCTGGGCCGGGTCTATGGGATCAGCCCTGGCAAACCCTACTCCCAGGGTGATTTCCCGCATGCCAGCGAGCAGGTGTCCTCAGATTGGCCCCTCACCTGAAAAAGGGGACATTCTTATTTTTTTCGAACTACAGGTTTGGGGCAAAGTCTAGTTTTATGATTCATTAAATATGACACGTATCATTTATATTGATTGGTCTTCACCTGGTTTCATGAGTAAGTATTATAATAAGGGTCAAGATGCTTGTTTCATAAGACGCAGTTACCTTAACTTTTTACTTGCCAAGGTCCCACGTTCTTGAATATAAGAATTTTCAAAAGGTCGTTTTGTGGTGGCCCGGAATTGACAGACACCGAAAAAGGGGGACAAGATCCCTCGAGGAGGTGTCGCATGGGCCAACACAAAACCTTTACGCCCGAGTTTAAACGCGAAGCGGTGCAGTTATTGGAAGGTGGGAGCCGACCGGCCTCCCAGATTGCTCGCGAAGAAAAGGGGTCATTCTCCTTTTTGAGAAGATGGGATTCTTCTCTTATGAGATCATTCGGGGCGGTCCTGAGGCACTGACGTTGCTACCTAGGGTCATCTTACACAGTTGCCTTCCATTCTTCTCGGTCTTTTCACATTAATTGAGAGCTTGAAAATGTTATCGGGTAACGATAACATATAACAATGATTGTGCACTTTGGAAATCGGCTCGCCGAAGAGTTATTCGACGATGTTGATGCTTCTAAAACGCGGCAATTTCCTCGAGAGTTGCGACGCACTGCACGAAGGAAATTTTTGTTTTTACATGAAGCCGCTGAATTGAAAGATCTGCGTGTTCCTCCTGGTAACAGGCTAGAAGCACTCAAGGGAAACTTGAAAGGGCAGTATTCTATTCGTATCAATGATCAATGGCGTGTCGTTTTTCAGTGGGAAGGAGGAAACGCATTGAATGTGCAGATTGTTGATTACCATTGAATGGGGGCAAGACTGATGAAGCAACCGAAAAATCCATTTCATCCCGGAGAAATGTTGTTAGAGGAATTTCTTGAGCCCGCTGGCATAACTCAATCTCAATTTGCGCATAAATTGGGATGGACTCGAACGCGGCTCAACGAACTCATTAAGGGGAAGCGAGGGATTACTGCCGACTCTGCGTTAGATCTGGCAAAGGCATTGGGCACATCCGCCAAAGTTTGGATGAACCTTCAAACTACGTATGACCTTGCCCAAGCAACGAAGCGTCGCAAAACAGCTTAGTGGAATTAATGAATGAGACAATAATAAGGTTCTGTGTTTTCGGCATGGAGAAATAAAATTCAGAAGATCGAAGAAGAATGGATTCAAAAAGAGGACCTTTTCATTTTGGGAAGCTTACAGAGAGATTCCTTACAAGTTCTTCCGAGGTCGGCCACGAGGATTCATGCTGGCCTCGAGCCCTAACCGCTTGGCGGTCCGCCGCTTCCAGACCTCTTGGCCAAACGGCGTGCCCCGATTGACACTTTGTCGAATTGCTTCCACTTCCTCATCCGCATTGGCGGTGTTCACCCACTTTCTCCATCCCGACGGTCGTGTCACCGGGCCACTATGCAGCCACCGCCCCCGAGTGGGCAAACTCGACCACCGCCAGTCTTCCGCTCGGGTGACGAGCCGAGCCCGCACGGGATTTCGCTCGATATAGCGCCAGACCTTAAGCAAATGTTCATCCTGCTGAACCGGAAAAGCCTTAAAGCGCCCCTGCCAAATATGGCCGTTCGACTGATGGTCCCGGTGATAACGACGCACATGGGTGGTCATCACCCATTGCATCCACTGGCTCAACTCT
>BQIX01000335.1 GCA_021604145.1 Nitrospirales bacterium | reverse complement strand
AATGATGGAACTAATCTCTTCTGCCTTAATCTGCATAATTTACCCCTTTGCCAGGCGGGTCCTCATATTGGCTAATTTTCCTCGCACAGTACTGTCAAACACACGGCTTCCAATGCGAATTTGGAGGCCGGCAATTAAGCTTTCATCCGTGTCAAATTTTATTTTAACGGCACGGTTTAATTTGCGGGTCAAGTCCGATTGCAGTTCTTCCTGCTCCGTTGGAGACAATCGATTGGCTGAAGAAACCCATACATGCTGCAAACCATTTTTTTCATCAACAAGATCACTGAAGGCTTCCCCGATTTCAGGAAGGAGGCTTCCCCGATTTTTTCTTAACAGTTCTTCGAAAAATTGCTTCAGGATTGAAGGCGCACCCGACCGTTCACTCATTTCATGAAGCAGAGACACTTTTTCCTCAAAGGTAAAAATCGGGGAGGCCAGAGCGTGTTTAAACGATTGAGAGGCCGCGAGCGACCCGGATATCGTATCCAAGCTCTTGGAGACTACGGGAATACTCTGATCGTCAAGCAATTGAAAAAGCGCGGTAGCATACCGACGCGCAACTGAACGTTTGTTCACGGTTTACTGAAACCTTTTAAAATTCATTTTGAGGATTACTAAACCAAAATAGTTTGAGAGTGCTGCCGTTGGTTAGACACCGTCCAGATTGTCAGCACCCGTGTTTGGAATGGTCTCTTCATTCAGGAAGTTCTAAGGACCACACTTCAGGTTGACGGCACAGGTGCCAATCAGTAGATATAACCGTTCTTACGACTAAGAACGCGATGCATGGACATCCTCTATTCGCGTCTCTCACTCCTTCTGACGTAAGAATCACAAGCGTCAACCATGACACTACGTGATTTTACACGACATGTGTCGATACTTTTGGGAACGGCTATATAACGGAGGAGAGCACAAACGAGGCAAAATTAGCATGGGTGAGTGGGGCTGTCAACTCAAATACAGAAATTTACGCTTGAAAGACTGATGGAAAAACTATGAGGACTGAAGCGTTGAGGCAGGCTTCTGACGTTGAACCTGTATGGGTTCTTGACCACGCTGAATAATTCCTCCACCCAGCACCCATCCGGCTTCATCATAAAACACGACTGATTGTCCGGGACTTAACGAGCGCTGAGGTGTGGTAAATTTCAGCAGAATGGTGGTTTCTTGATCCCAGGTAACCGTTGCAGTCACCGGAGATGTCGCGTAGCGGCATTTTGCAAGGACAGTTACTCCCTCGGTGAAATGCTCCTGATGAAAGATATTTAATTCCGAAAGACGGCATTCCCACATATCGAGGTCTTCTGCTGCCCCCAAGACAACGGTATTGTTTTCAGGAATGACGTGATGAACATATAAACGTTCACCAGTAGCAATTCCTAATCCTTTTCGTTGGCCAGAGGTATAGAAGGCCACACCATCATGTTTGCCTATCGGAGTTCCCTGCATATCGACAAACGTTCCAGGCTTCATGGACTCTGGGGCATTAACCCTAAGGAATTTCCTGTAGTCACCTTGAGTCACGAAGCAAATTTCCTGACTTTCCTTTAATTCTTCTGTTGGAAGACCCATTTTCTCTGCTCGACTCCATACTTCAGCTTTTTGCAGTTGGCCAACCGGAAAGAGAATATGCGGAAGCCAGTCAGGAGAGATGCGATACAAAAAGTATGACTGATCTTTTTTTCTGTCTTCGCCCATTCCAAGCTGAAGACGCCCAGCAGAATTTTCACCAATCTTTGCATAATGGCCAGTGGCCACAAAATCAGCACCCATCCTTTGGGCATGTGTATACAGCGAGCCAAATTTGACTCGTTCATTACATCTCACACAAGGATTTGGGGTTTCTCCGCTGAGATAGGCTTGAGTGAAATCATCAATGACCCCTTTTTGAAAAATCTCTCGTGTGTCGATGACTTCATGAGGAATATTGAGTACTTGAGCCACATGCTTGGCTATTCCAACCTTGCAACACCCTCGCTCTTCCCATCGCTTCGATGTTCTCGTTTCTTCTGTTTCTTCCTCCCAAACCTGAAGGGTGACACCTTGAACATCGTAACCCTGCTCCACCAGAATAGAAGCCGCAACAGAGCTATCGACTCCACCGCTCATCCCCAGGACAACTTTAGGTCGAATAGACACGAGACATTTACCGCTGGATATAAATATGAATTAAGAAAGAGAGTCGTGAGCAACTTGAAGACTTTTGGAGTTCTGATTCCCATTCTCGGGCTGGTCGGCTTCAACATCAAATACTTGTGCAGGCGCCGCCCCCATATCACACATACCATGGAAATACACGCCATCTTCCATTGAAAACCCTGGAGTATGCACATCCCCAATCATGACGGCTGGCTTGAGCAACTGCACTTTGTGGGAAGCCGTAATATTGCCTTCCACACGCCCACCGCTTACGATCGTACCACCGATAATCGTTCCCTTAATCACGGCGTGTTCTCCAATGATCAACGTATCGTCAGTGGTAATTTCGCCTTCAAAGTGTCCATCAACACGAACGGTGCCTTCAAACTGGGCCTTGCCCTTGAAGTCGACACCTTTTCCAAGAAAGGTGTAATGGTCATCCTCAAAAATCGTTTCTTTTTTCGGTTTGCCTTTCTCGCCCCACATGTCTTTGCCTCCTCTAAACGCCTGCCTTCATGGCAGTCCTGATAACGCGCGCCACTCGCTCAATAAGTATCTTCGGCAAAGAGTTACGATACTTTGAGGGTTTCTTCGGCTTTTCCAATGAAGGAGGTTTCTTTTGACTTGCTCTCACCAGCCTTCGGCATCACACATGTCCCATTAAAAAGTACACCTTCATCCATAGAAATCGACGGCGTTTTCACTGACCCCTCAAAGACAGCAGGAGACATGAGTTTGACGCGTTCTTTTGCCATGATATCACCAGTAATTCGCCCCTGACAGGCAATAGTCCCAGCCTCGATTTTGGCAGAAATGACGGCCTTTTCTCCGACAATAAGAATCCCATCCGTAAAAATTTCTCCTTCAAGGCGGCCATCCACACGAACTGAACCTTTATACCGAATGGTTCCTTTAAATGTCACACCCTCACCGACAAAGGCAATGATGTCACCAGCAGCTTTTTCTAAGTCAAACGGCTTGGCATTTCCCATTGATGTGGCTCCCTCCGTAAAGCCTGAAGATTGATCTGCATCAGCGTTGCTACTTTTTCCAAACATAACAAACCCCCCCTTACTTTTTGGACATTGGCCCTTGAGACCGACTATCCAGATTTTCCATGTTGAGGGTCATCAGCATCATGTGTCGAAACCTCACCCTAGACTGGACAATCAATTGCTTGCATGCGTTATCCGTATGATAGTTCACAGCAATTCTTATTCCAAGATAGTTCCCGTAATGCGTTCAAGGTCTTCCTCAGAAAAAAAGTGAATAATCAGCTTCCCCCCCTTTCTTCCTTTGGCAATATTGATTTTTGATCCTAAATGTTTCCGTAACTGCTCTTCGATATGTAAATATTCTGCTTGCTTTTTTATGATTTTACGAGGTGATATAGAGTTTTTAACTTTAGAAACAATAACTTCCGTTCCTCTCACCGATAAACTTTCCTGAATTATCTGCTTAGCAACCGCAATCTGCTCCTCACTCTTCTTCAGACCTAAAAGCACTTTGGCATGACCCAAGCTAACTTGATCGCGTTCGATAAACTCTTGAACTTCCTTTGGCAAGGTCAACAAGCGGGTGACATTGGCGATGGTCGAACGGTCTTTCCCCACGGCATTGGCAACTTGATCCTGCGTAAAGCCAAATTCCTCAATTAATTGAGCGTATGCGCGTCCCTCTTCCATAGGATTGAGATCTTGTCTCTGGACATTTTCAACCATAGCGAGTGCTAACGACTTTTCATCGTTTGAAAGACGAACAAGAGCCGGAATCGCAGCAAGACCGGCAATTTTTGCCGCCCGCAATCGGCGCTCACCGGCTATAAGTTCAAAAACTCCATCTCCAGTACGTCTCACAAGCACAGGTTGAAGAACACCATGTTCCTTCAATGAAGCCGCTAACTCTGTCAATTCTGTTTCATCAAAGACTTTTCGTGGTTGGTAGCGGTTCGGGATGATTTGGTTAACAGAGATGTACTTAATCTCTTCTCCCACACTCCAATTGACTTTCTTTTTTTCCGGCAATAGGGCTTGCAACCCTTTTCCAAGTGCTTTCTTTTCCATCAGGCGATGATCTCCTTAGCCAGATCAACATACGCACGAGAGCCAGACGATGCAGCGTTGTAAAGTAAAACCGGTTTGCCATAACTTGGTGACTCTGCGAGGGAAACGTTTCTTGGGATCATCGATTGATAAACCTTATCCTTGAAATATTCTCGTATTTCACTTTCAACTTGGCGAGATAGATTAATACGAGAATCATACATCGTCAATACAATACCCTCTAGCTCTAGATGAGGATTGATTGATTCCTTTATCCGGTCAACATTGCCAAGTAATCTCCCTAAACCTTCCATGGCATAATACTCACATTGCACAGGAATTAAGACGGAATTGGCTGCCACAAGGGCGTTAATGGTCAGAAGACCGAGTGCAGGCGGACAGTCAAAGATGATCCATTGATAATCTTTTTTGACTTTGTCCATAATGTTTTTTAATACTTCTTCTCGCCCTGAAAGACTTGATAACTCAACCTCTGCCCCGACGAGATCCGTGCTCGATGGTATCATATCGAGACCCGACACTTCTGTTTTTACGATCGACTCCTCGATAAAGTCTCGAGCCATCAGACAATCATAGATTGTGGCTTTTGGTGACTGTATTCCCATTCCGCTTGTGGCATTGGCTTGGGGATCTAAGTCAACAATAAGGACGGAATGCTGCTGCAAGGCTATGGAGGCGGCTACATTAATGGCCGTGGTTGTTTTCCCGACTCCGCCTTTTTGATTCGCAACAGCAAGAATCTTTTTCAATTATCTACTCC
>BQIX01000334.1 GCA_021604145.1 Nitrospirales bacterium | reverse complement strand
CTTGGGATAGCCGCTTCGCTTGGTTATTCGTTCAAGGGCCACCACAACCTTGGTGCCCGTGAGCGTGCGATCGACCTCAATTAATAGACTCGAGCGACTCCAGTTATCCACCACTGTCAGTGCTCGAAACCGTCGCCCATCGAGTAACATATCGGCGACAAAATCCATGCTCCACCGTTCGTTGACCTGGCTCGCCGGCGCTGGGATAAGGCGGAGCGCACTGGCCCGTTTCTGTCGCCGTCGCAACCGGACCGTGAGCCCCTCTTCACGATAGATCCGATGCACCCGCTTGCGATTCACGACCCAACCTTCCCGTTTCAGCAACACATGAATGCGCTGAAACCCAAACCGAGGACGGGCCTGCGCGAGCTCGCAAATGCGTCCCCGAATGTCCCGGTCCTCCCGGGGATGTGGGCGATAATACCAGCTGGCCCGATTCAACTGCAGCAGCCCACACGCCCGTCGCACCCCGATCGGAAACCGCTGGGCTAGCTCCGCGACGAGGGCCCGTTTGCGTGTAGGCCTTACAGCTTTTTTGCGAGCACCTCTTGTAGCATCACCTTATCGAGCGTCAAATCGGCCACCAGGTGTTTGAGCTTGCGGTTTTCGTCTTCCAGTTGCCGTAACCGTCGGATCTCCGCGATGCCCATCTGACTCTATTTCTTGCGCCAGACATAATACGTGGCCTCACTGATCCCCAGCTTTCGAGTTACCTCGGTGACGGGGGCTCCCGCATCCACGTGCCGTAGCGCGGTCGCAATCTGCTCCTCCGAATACTTGCTCTTCTTCATCGTTTCCCCTCCCAGGTTGAAGGGCTGCAGCGTACCACATTCTTCCAGTTTTGCCTGGTCTACTTTTTGGGGAGGAGGTCACCGGATCAAACTTGCTCAATAATTTGTACGTCATTATCGAATTGTACCGGGAATTGTACCGATACAAATTCCTCGCATGGGTCACGACCAGGTTTGGCCAATTCGGTCAGAATGTAGATGTACAACTCCCTACTTCTATGGCACAGTTGTATAATGATCATCATGTTCGCGGTACGTGATGTTCCTCTTTTTTATGAGAATCCTTAAGGACATTCGGCAACATCTGGTCAATGGGCAGTTTGAGTTTAGTCGACATGCCTTTAGACGGGCGATTGAGCGAAATATCAGCGATGTTGAGATCAGGCAAGCTGGACAAGATGCCCAACGTATTGAAGATTACCCTGACGACAAGTATGCTCCAAGCTGTCTGCTTTTAGGGTTCACGCAATCGAGAAGGCCCTTACATATTCAAGTTTCTCACGTAGAGTCCGACTTCTTAAAGATCATCACTCTCTATGAACCAGATCCGGAAGAATGGTATGATTTCATAAAGCGGAGGTGAGCATGTTTCGATGTTACGTATGTGGAAAAACTGAAGGTCACGAAGAACTGGTTCACGAAGTGTTTGACATTGAAGGAAGATCAGTCAGGGTTGAAAATGTTCCGGCCATGGTCTGCTCCCACTGTGGAGAGCCGGTTTTTAGTCGTGATACGACAGAGAAAGTTCGTCGGATGGTCCACGGCGAAGCCACGCCTATGAAAACGGTTCAGATGGATGTGTTTGCTTTTACTTAAGGCCGACTGCATTGATAATACGCTTGATAGCCAAGTCTTACTATAATCTCTGTTGAGAAATCCCTCACTTTTTTTACTTCTTTCTCGCGTGGGTCACGACAAGATTTGGCCAATTTGGTCAGAAATATTCCTTGACGCATCTTTTCCTCTTCCTTCTTTGGCGTCTCAATAGTGTTTCATGGAATATATAGAAAGATTGTTTTCTGAGAAAGGGGAAAAGGGGTCATTCTGAGGTGGTCCTAGAACAACAGGCATGACGTTAAGAGTCAGACGCCTCCTTCTCAAATGCCTGGAGACTAGAAAAGGGTTCATTCTTCTATTTCAAGCTACCTGATCCTTATGTTAAGTTTATATAACTAGACCCTATGTTTAGTTTCCAGAAACTTCGTGGATTCATATAATAAGTGCAATTCCTCAAGCTTCCTTTCCTAGGGTGAAGCGCTACCATGCAGCATATTGTTTCACGTCTGCCTGGTCTACTTTTGGGGAAGAAGTCTGCGGGAGTTAGGAATGTGAAAGATACTGATGAGGAAAGTGTTTGTGGATTAACCTTCGGTTTCTTCTTCCGGGTCATGTCCGGTGCGGTACATATACTCCAATCTACGGACTTCGCCTTCCCGGCGTAGGCGTTCGTCGATACAGAGATTGACCACTGTGTTCCAAAATCCTGCCTCCGCCATGGCTCCTGCTTCGAGTCGTTGATCACGGAATTCCCCTGCGAAGCACGTATAGTGATTCAGTTCGATGTCATTAAAGTCCTTGAGGAAAGTTACAAAGTCGTTCGCTGAGCTCATACCAAATTTCCTATCCGCTGTATTATTTGCGGTCTTTATCGGTTGCTCCTTGCTCATTCCTTAATTTTCTATTGATGCTCCCAGAATATTCTTGCTCTTTAGAAATGGTTGTGGAGTTGTAGTTTTGCGTATGAATGGTGTTGTCTCGTATGAGGCGGGTGTTTTCGCTGTTTTGAATCGATGGCGAATGTGTCACGTTAGGTGAATTTCGTGTGGGCTATTGAGCAGTGTTCTTTTTTCCCTTTTTCTTCTTTGTGAGAAGTGATGCGAAGGAATGACTTGTTGCGTTCTCGAGAGTGAGATAGAGGAAAGCCGACTCTGAATTGAAACAAACTCTTGATGGATAGAGGGTGTGCTTTGACGAATGGTCGTACGTTCTAGCGAATATCTTGAAAAAATGCTGGTGTGAGAGTCGGAAGACCATATTCAACATGCAAGATGATCAGCAGGACTCTGGTTAAACTTTTCCAGATTCCCATACGAAGAAACTTACGGGCATCTGTGATCACCGGCGAGGGGAGGAGAAGAGGGACGGTATAGTGCAGAAGCTTCTTGCCAAAATCGATATCTTCGAGTATTGGCTGGTTGGGGAATCTCCCTATTCGTTCAAATAGCTCTTGCCTGACAAAGAGCGCTTGATCGCCATAAATAATATGTGACTTGGTGCAACGAAAGTTGTCTAACCAGGAAATGAAACGGAGTCTCCAATCGTTGCCGGAAAATTGGTGGGTAAATCCCCCGGCTTGGCAATTCGGCTGTGCTTGTAGGCGGTGCAAGTGACTCAGCGCATCTGGTGGTAAAATTGTGTCCGCATGGAGAAATAAGAGCCAATCGTCATTTGATTGTCTAAGATTCCAGGCATGGTCTGCTCCCACATTCATCTGGGAGGCTCGTCCCCTCGGGGCTGTTAACAGGGTGATTCGTGAATGGCTGGCGATGTGGTCACATGTGTGATCCGTACTGCCTCCATCTACCACGACCACTTCGTACTCACCCGATTGGCGAAATAACGATTTCAGTGTTGCCGGTAAGGCACGTTCCTCGTTCAATGTGGGAATGATTACCCAAATCATACGTGTCTGATATCTTTCTCGTTCCGAGCTAGGCTACCGCACAAATTCGTGAATGATGTACCCAATCGGGTAATGTCTTGTGAAACTCCGATAGATACCAATGAGGATCTTCGGTCATCTCGACCAGTAAGGCTTGTCCCGCCAGAATCATTGACTCCGCCAACCTCAGATACATCTGTGCTCGCTCATGTAGATCGTGTTCAGTAATGTCCTGTCTTTCCATCGCGCGTTTGAGAACACGATTTCCAAATCCATGATGGGCTTCTTCTTGCTGTAAAAACATACGCCGCAGCCGCTGGAATGGGGCTTGTCGTTTGAGGAGGCCAATTTCGAGCTTTTTGAGTGTGACATTCCCGAGGCCTTCAAGAATGACTTGCTCTGCCAAAATGGTCTCATACAGATCGCCACGGCGCAGTGCTGACTCGATAAGGCGCTGATAGTGGGCAAAGGGTTTAGTAAACGGGGAAGGGCCAAGATGTCTTGGCGCCATCCAGGAGATGGCTGCCTGAAAGGTGTAGGCGTGCAAACCTTCTTGTCGAGCCTGTTCTTTAAAAAACCGATTGGTACCAAGATCAGGGGCGAAGGCCGATTGAGCTCTGGCGCACGCCTGGGCAATGCGTTCGCCTTGCTCAATGAATTGCAGCAGTCTTGCTAAAGGAAGTCGTTCGTTAGTCTGCAGTAACATGGGTCGGGTTCCGGCGAAATGGTTCGAGTTTAGCTGGAGTGAGAAGCGCATTGATTGGCTGGTTCAGTATGGAGCCAATGACGCGGCTGCAGAGCATGTTGCATGAAGACTGATCAGAGCATGCTCGAATGGCTTCTTGATCGATTTGCATCAGAATTTCGTCTAGTGATGATGTTAGCAGATTTCCATGATATTCGAGCGCTAAGCAGGGGGCGACGTTGCCGGACGCATCGATAGCGATACTATAGCGGCCGGCATCACATCGTTTTAGGGAGCCACCGCTTAACCATGTGATGTTATCGTGCAGATATTGGCGGAAATAGCCACGAGGGACGAGTCCGGAATCTAACACTGCTTGAAAGACTGACACTGCCGTGGATTTTTGATATTGAAGGGCCAAGTCGACTTTCCCATATCGCTCAATGTCCCAATGGTAGGCTCCGACGACCGGTATAAACCCTCGATCGCGAGCAAAGCGAACGACTTCTACTACGTGGCTGCGATTCGCTTCACTGACTATACAGGTCAAGTATTTAGGGTGCGGGTAATCAGTCAATGCGTCAATGCCTTTGAGGACAAGCCGTAATTGATCGGCCCCGCGAATGCGTTTGTAGAGCTCCCGATTAAGTGCGTCGAGACTGACGGAAATGTTCAGAGGGATAGACGTCAAATGGCTAAGCAGCGATGGTGTCAGTTTGGTCCCGTTTGTAATTAAGCTCAGTCCGAAGCCAATGTCAGCGAGATCATTCAAGATCTCTGGTAGGTCGTTTCTCAGGAGTGGTTCGCCGCCTTGGATCAGGACATATCGTAGTCCTTCTC
>BQIX01000333.1 GCA_021604145.1 Nitrospirales bacterium | reverse complement strand
ATATCCAAACAAATCAAATCTGGATTGATCTCCCGGTAGATCTTCACAACATCGCTCGACTCTGTCGTACTATGTACATTGGTATAACCGGCCGCTTGAAGAATATTCTCCAAGAGCATGATGTTGGTCATTTGGTCATCCACGATCAGAATCGCCGCTTTTTGACATTGCTGCAGAGAAATCATCGAACTCACCTACAAATATTGGCTGAAAAATGAAAATGAATAAAATCCCAAATACAAAGGACTGGGCATCTCAACGTCATACTGACAGCAGAGAATAATGTCTGTTTCGGTTAATTTTTCACGAACTTTATGTATCGCCATCATTTCATTAAACTTCGTCGTTTCAGGATAATCATGAAACATGACCTATTGACCTTCAGCAATGCAGAAACTTCAATCAGTATCGACCATCTGCTCAGAAGGTCTACAAAAAAATACGAAACATTCATTACTTTTTCTCACAACTCAGGCTCCACCTTCATTGTCCCACTTCTTACATTCAAACCTGAATAACTCGACACCCACCGACTTCGTCATGATTCAAGAATGCGAAGACGGACGTTGTACCTCCGATAGGATACGATCAACGTGGCTTAATTCAGATTTGAGTTCGGCTACTTCGCCAGGGACACCTTCGAGACTATCGGATTGATGTTGATGCTCAAGCTTCGCGGCAATCGCTGCAAGTCGATGCGCACCCATGTTCCGAGAAATGCCCTTCAACCCATGAGCCGCCTCTGCTAGGGTGTTCGAATCTCCCTGTTCTACGGCTTGTTCAAGCTGCATCACACAGGTCATCGCATCTTCCACAAATTGCTGTATCATCTGTGCTACAAAATCATCCCCACCCATGCTCCGATATTCTTCAAGCACTGTCATATCGATAGGCACATCCTCTGAAGGATGAATGGGCTCCGGGACGGTATGAGCACCCTGCGACAATTCATCTCGACTCTCCATTGTTGACCCCTCACTTTCTGCAGAGTGGTTTTCATTCAAACATTTCAGATCGATGTCCGTCATGCGCTCCTCTTCCAGCTTATCGAGTAGCGGATTTGCTTGTTGATCCGGACCCTGTAACATGTTTGGTGTTGCGTCTTGTGTCAGACTTATTTCATTTTTCACCTGAGGCATTATTGGTAACGTGTCTTCATCTGAATGATCCGGCATAACCTCTGAAGACTCATTCTCATTTTCCGGAAGCCACTTTTCGATCATTTCTGTCAAATGTTGAGGCGTCACGGGTTTCGTAATGTAATCATCCATTCCTGCAGACAAACATTTTTCTCGATCACCTTGCATCGCATTCGCTGTCATGGCAATGATCGGAACGTGTGGACTCGTCGCTCCTCGCTCGTCGTTCATCGCTCGTATTTTGTCGGATAATTCACGTGTCCGGTCTTGCGTTTCACGCTTCACAAGCGACGCTTCACGGCGACGGATTTCAGCCGTCGCTTGGTAACCATCCATCTCAGGCATTTGGCAATCCATAAGAATGAGGTGATAAGAAATACGACTCCAGGCTTCAATCGCTTCTGTTCCATTCGCAACGACATCAGCTCGATACCCTAATCGTTCAAGCATCAACACGGCTAACTCCTGATTCACACGGTGATCATCCGCTACAAGAATCCGCTCGCCGTTGCGCCGTTGACGAGCCTTAGGACTTGAACGAGTATCGACCGGTTGAGATTTGGCCATCGAGTTTTCGCCTGTCTCACTCAGGAGCATCGTCAACACTTCAAACAACTGATTCTTCCGAATGGGTTTGGTGAGATAGGACTCAATACCAACCGCCTGGGCACTCGCACTGTCACCTCGCTCTCCCACGGACGTCAGCAGCATCAGCTTGACGTCTGACACGACAGGATCGCTCTTAATCAAGCGAGCCAGGGCAAGACCATCCATCTCCGGCATGTGTCCATCCACAATGCACACGTCAAATGGTTTCCCTCGTTGCGTGGCCCCTTGTAACATCGCCATCCCCTCGGCCGGAGTCGAAGCCACCGCACATTCCATCCCCCAATCTTGTGCATATCGCATCATCAGGTAACGATTTGTACTATGGTCATCCACGCAACAGAGTCGAAATCCTTCAAGCGTCTTCCTCGGAACTCTTGTTATTTGTCCAGACTGTTTCTCCAATCGAAGGGTAAACCAAAACACACTGCCCTTACCGATTTGACTAGTGACCCCAATTTCTCCCTCCATCAGCCCGACTAATTGCTTACTAATCGCCAATCCGAGTCCGGTTCCGCCGTACTTCCTGGTTGTTGAACTGTCAGCTTGACTAAATGATTGAAAGAGTTTCCCCTGTGCCTCAGGTGAAATGCCAACACCCGTATCAGACACATGGACACGGACGATTACATGCTCTGCCGTTTCCTCTTCACGGAGCACTTGCACGCCAATTTCCCCTGATTCGGTAAATTTAATGGCGTTACCCACTAAATTGAGAAGAATTTGACGGATACGGCCTGGATCTCCACGAACCGCAGTCGGGACGTCATCAAACACCAAGCCAGTCAATTCTAATCCCTTGCTTGAGGCTCGTTCTGCCATGAGTTCCAAGCTTTCTTCAAGAGCCGTTTGTAGATCGAAATCAATCACTTCAAGTTCTAATTTTCCGGCTTCAATTTTAGAGAAATCTAAAATATCGTTAATAATCGTCAACAACGCATCAGATGAATTCCTCACGGTTTCAGCATAGTATCGTTGATGATGAGTCAGCTCCGTCTCTAATAAGAGTCCTGTCATCCCTATGACGCCATTCATCGGAGTCCGTATCTCATGGCTCATGGTCGCTAAAAATTCAGACTTGGCCCGAGCTGCGTCCAGAGCTTGATCTCGGGATGTGGCCAGCTGCAGATTCTTCACTTCCAGGTCAAGTGCCGTTTCTCGCAACCGTGTTTCAATTCGTTCTCGCTCCTGATTTTCCATACGCAACAGATCATTCGATTGAGACAGCTCTTCTGTACGATCGGAGACCAGAACTTCGAGATGTTCCTGATGCTGAGCCAATTGTCGGTCCCGTTCTTGAATCTGGCTCAACATCGCATTAAACCCATCGATGAGCGTTCCGACTTCATCATTCGCCTGCCGCCGAACACGCAAGGAATAATCTTTCTGCTCTGATATTTGTCGAGAGACCGTCGTCAGTTCCAAGAGAGGATCGGAAATCATCCTCTGAATCCTGGTGGACAGAAGAAAGGAGACAAGACCAGAAACGACAAAGACAAGAAGGGTGATGCCGATAATCTCTTGTAGACGTGTACCGAGCACACTCAGACTGAGCTGAAGATAGATATTCCCGACTCGTTCCCCATTGAGGGTAATATCCCGAATAATTGACACGGAGGATAATGAGAATTTCCCGCTCCGTTCTCCGGCTGTTTTTAAAGTCACCGCCGCCTGGTCCTCTAGACCATACCGCGCCAAGATTTCCCCATCTCGATCATATATAACGGCTTGAGTAACATCAGGATGAAAACGAAGGCCGGTGAGAATTTCCTCAGCCGCATCGGCATCACGAAACGCTAAGGCCGCGGTGCTATTGGCACCAAGCACATTGGCATGGATTGCCAACTCCCGGACAGAAGCCTGCCGCAATAGATACAAATCATTCAAGATCAAGATCCCATACGACGACAGCAACGCAATCCCCGTCGTCGCCAACATGATCAGAAGCAGCTTGACCTTCAGAGGTGCTTGGTCAAATCGTTGGCGAATCATGTGAAGAGGTCCATTCATTTTGATTTCACTATTCTGGCGAGACGGAGTAATTTCGAACTCAAATGAAGGTCTTTCTGGTCAAGCACATCAGAATTGACCGCAAACCGAATGTTGTTTTCGACACGGTAGAACTGAATCATTCCCCCAAACTTCAGAAAATCCTCCGATTCTCCCACGGTCAAGGCTTGACTTCGCTGCAAGGCTCTCTGAACCTCCTGTTGCGAAACATCAATTTGACGATTCATAAACAACACGTGGCAAGATTCAATGTCTAAAGCCGAGACTCGAGGCTGAACGATAAACTGACGCGAATGCAGAGATTTGCCCATGAACGTCTTCACCAAATATCCGGCAAACGGATCATCCCCATACACACAGATACGAATTCGCATGCCCGGGTCCGAGAATGCCTGTTTGGGCCATTCAGCAAATTGGACAAAATGATAAAGAAAGGCTGCTTTCACTTGATATTCCTTAGGAGAATCAGCCAACACAGAACGTTGAAATGCACCAACGGTTATACCTCCAACGACCAGCACGCTACACAATATCCTGAGAAATGTGAAAGAGAAGGAGCGTAGCCTCATGATTTCACATCGGACCTTTACCGACATGAGATGGCGGCATGGCATGACGTGAGGTGACACGTTCACACGTCTTTTTAGTAATGACCGCGTCTTATTTTCAAGCCGGATCATGCTAGAAGGTCCATGTCACTTTACCGTAGACACTTCGTTGAACTTCGTTCGCCTGTGTTTGCAAAAAACTTGGCACCATTTCGGGATGATGTGTATCTAAAAGATTTTGCCCGGCAACAGACAGTTCGACGGTCTCCCATGGCTTCCATCCCAGCCGTACATCAAGTTCCCAATAACCGGGAATTGAAAGACTTGGCAATCCATCAACAAATCGTAACCACGAATCCAGTTCAACGTTGTGAGATAAACTGAGCAGCGAGCGAAGTGAAGCTTGATGCTGGGGGCTCCCTTTTTCATCGCGGTCAGGGAATCCCAACGCTCCACTTTCCGTGTCCACATCAATGTTTAAATACGTATAGGCCCCTCGAATCTGCCACCAATCGAGCACTTGGAAATTCGCTGCCACTTCAACCCCATGAGTTCGAGCTTCTTTATTATTGGAAAATTGGAATGTCGGCCTTGGCGTCACACTCGTACGCTTCGAGTCAATCAGATTGTCGTAGAGGTTATAAAAAGCCGTCAGATCAAGAGAGAGTTCCGGAATAGG
>BQIX01000332.1 GCA_021604145.1 Nitrospirales bacterium | reverse complement strand
AAGTTGCGATAACGCCTGTATCGAGTCAGGACTGCCTTTAAGGGCTTCTTCAAAGTGCTCGATCGCCTTTGCCCATCGTTTATCATTTCCAGCAATCAGTCCTAACTGATAATGACTCGATGATTCTTGCGGAACCTGCGCGATAACCATCTCAAACACCTTTTTGGCCTTGGTGATTTCACCCTTTTGTAGATAAGCTGCACCAAGAATACGAACAGCCTTGAGATTTCGAGGGTTTAGCCGAATGCCAGCTTGAGCCTCGTTAATGGCATGATCATAGTCTCCTGAAGCCAAATGCACAGCAGCGAGCGCAGTCCGAGCCGTCACTTTATTGGGGGCCAGCTTGACCGCTTCAGATAATTCCGTTGCTGCTTGAGAAAGGTCCTGCCTGGCCCCATAGGCAATGCCAAGATACTCGTGGGCCGCAGGAAGATTTGGATTGTCATTCACGACCTTTTGCAACAGGGAGACAGCATCATCAATATTTCCAGCAGCCATCTGGAGGCGTGCCTTGTGCACGCGACCCATTGAGTCGCGCTTATCCTTCTTCAATGTCTCATTGACCAATTTTTCTGCTAATTTCAGCTCTCCCGTGTCAAGATAATGATTGGTTAATCTCTCCCGAGCGGCAGCGGAATCAGAATTCAGTTCCAGCGCGCGCTTGTAACTGGCTAAGGCATCGTCAGCCCGACTCATAAAGGTGTAATACTCCCCTAGGAATAAATGAGGCTTTTCACTCTGAGGTTGCTGCGCGGCCAGCTGCTGATAGGTGGCTTCCGCCTGATCATACTTTTGATAGGCCTGAAAGAAGAGCGCTAATTTCACATATAAGCCCTCATTATTCGGGTCTAACTCAATGGCTTGGCGATACTGGGCTTCGGCCTCATCAGTCTTTTGTTGAATGGCATAAAAATCACCCAACGCCATCACCAGTTGCGTTGAATTTGGGTGTTTGGCTAAGGCATCTTGAAGTGTCTGTTCTGCCGTCGTGAAATCTTCCAACCCAACATAGGCTCGCGCCAGATCAAGATAGATTTGAACATTGTCTGGGTCTAATTCAATCGATTTTTTCAGCTCGGTTATTCCTTCGTGATATTCTTTTTCACTGATCAAACTCCTCCCACGAAGAAGGTGCCCCTTCGGATCTTGCGGCGAAGACGCCAACACAATCTCAGCTCGTTCGCGAGCCTCTGATGGTTTCTTCCCCAGTAAAAACAATTCACCTAATTTCAGCTGAGCATCTTGGTTGGATGGATCTAAATCAACCGTCTTACTGAGTTCCCCATAGGCTGCCTGCACGTCTGTGATTCCACCAATTTTCAAATGACTCAATGCCAACTGATAATGTCCATCTGCATCTTTCGGATCAATTTGAATCACGTTTTTAAATTCAATCACCGCTTCTTGATACTTCTCTTTTTCACTATAGGCGAGACCTCTCTTATAGTGCGTTTCCTTCTTTTCCTCTGCCGTCATCTGCGTACAATTCCCCAATAGCAGAATAAGACAAGGAATAAAACAGGTGACAAGCACATGAGCCGTCCGTCTACACATCATAAAATCAATCTCCTCCGTCGATAAGTTTCTGATGTCATTCGCAGTAAAGGTCGAGTGTTCACTCCGATGAAAGTCTGACAGCTACAATATTATCGCAAATCCAATGAATTTGCAGAATGTGCCTAGGGCACGAACGCTCTGCACCTCATTGGATTGGCTTTGTCGCTTCAATCATTACTGAGAATCACGAGGGTCACTCACTCTTGTGCTCATAGATGACCTTGGTGGTGACGAGTATTCAGCAACCTTCGTTGAATGCCCTTCTGCCTCTGAGAGGCCTACTCAATGTCGCCAAGACAACCTAAACGTAATAGTACGCCTCAAGTATCGGAAGTTATTTGAAATGGCTATCCGTCATGTGAACTCGTTCGTGACCGGAACATTTTTGAGAAGCAATAACTGACGTCTTGACCACTCATTAACCCTCTCAAAACCTCATTTTCCCTTGAGATGATTGACAGACGAGACGCCTCTCTTCGCTTCATTGACATTCTCAAGAATCCGTCGATATAGTGGCTTCGAAAGGTGTCTTCTAGGTCGGTGCATTGATCATTTCCCTAGATTATCTTTACATTCGTCATCATTCGCCGTAAAAAAGAAAGTCCCATTATGTCTGAACATACCGCGCCGTTTACTCCTGATCAAATCGGCTTTAGCCCAGTGCGTTTCTCAAGTTCCGGAACCTTTATTACACACAAAGATAATATGGTTGACCCCTATGCGGAAACTCGCATTGCGAAAGAGGTTCAGATTGAAGGAACGCAATATACTCCTCAAGTCAAAGAGCTGTTCCCCTGCCTTATTCTCTTGCATGACCGCTGGGGCCTCACGGCGCATGTTCAGGCCTTCGCCAAGCAACTCGCGTGTGAAGGGTATGTTGTCCTTGTCCCGAATTTATATGGTCGCCTAGGAGGAATGATTACGGCAAATGATGAAGTTGCCGAATCCCTCATGAGTCGCCTCGACGAACAACTGGCCTTGAAAGATATCAATGCCTGTTGTGAATTCCTTAACACCAATATTCCAGAAGATACGAACTTAGATGTCACCAAACGAAACCTGCATGGCGTGATTGGACTCGGAATGGGAGGTGGACTGGCTATTCAATTTGCAGCACGACGAAGACGGCTGAGAGCAGTCGTGTCGTTCTATGGCTCCATTCCTCAAAACACCAGCGAACTCGCCAAAGAAATGTACTGTCCGATTTTGTACCACGCAGTGCATCACAATGGGTTTTCAGACCTTGAATCGGTCAATCTACTTCAACAGCAGGCAAAGGAAGAAGGGAAGACTGTAGAAGTTCACTCTTATCCAGACACCCCTGCAGGATTCTGGAATCAGTCAAACCCAGACACCTATCGCCCGGAGGCATCTCAACAAGCTTGGAGTACAACGGTGAAATTTCTCAATGACATATTGAGAAATTCCTAACCCTCTACCCTCCTCTTGTTTCAATTGTACCAGAACGGCAAGATTTGACTAGTACTTTTTCTCATCTGATTATTTGAGACCTCCTACCGGCAGTCGTGATGCCTCGCCTTTCATTCATCAGATCGCATGTCATCATTGCAGTACTCTGTATCGTTTGGGCTATTTCAGGCCTCGCACATGGCGAAGAACCAATCCTTCGAGAATTGAGTCAGACACACCAATCCGATTTATTGACCATTGCATCGGATAATGCGGCTCTCAATTTCTATAAAAAAAATGTGTATCAAGCACGGAATATTTCCCGTCATTCTCGAAACACATCACACACTCCCCCTGAACCTGACATACCACATCACCGTATCACATTAGTGGCTAATCTCTTGGCCTCACGTTTGGCTGTTCACATTCAAACCACCATACAAGAACAGAAGGTCAAAGATATCCGTCCATTTTCCGAGCAACAGCCAGCAGTACTCAAATGGTTAAGGAACAAGGCCATTCCACACACCGTCACAAAGATGCTGGATTTCCAGAAGCATGTCGAGAGCTACGTATTCCAGGACACACTATCATCAGAGCAAATTCACCCAAGCCAATTTGACAAATTTGCCACATATGTTGATCAGCACTATCCAACACTCACTGGTCAAGAAGAGTCATGGGTTGGGATGCTCGAACACGGCAACCTTTCCGGTATTTCCCAGCGCCTCTCTGAGTATTGGAAACTCGAATCATCGCACGATCCTCAAGCTATTACCTCACAAGCCAATGTTGACAACTTTGAATATTATTATGTCCGAACACGCTTATGGCCGGTCTTCAAATCCCACCTTATTGCCCTGACCATCCAAGCAGACGCCGAGGCCATGCAATTCGCCAAACAATCCATGACTCAAATCACAAAAGAACAGAATGCCCATATTCTCGCCAGAAACCGAGCCAGAGTCTGTGGCACATGGCATTGGACGGTGCATAACCATCAAAATCATGCTGACCATAAAATGACTGTGTTCTTTGGTGATCCTGCGAAGTCTCCCACCAAACAACCACAACCAGTTGAAATGAAAATCAATGGAGAAACCGTGTATCTCCTGTGGAAATTTCCTAACGGCTTTCAAGAAGATAGTCTTCTCTTGAGTCAAGACGATAAGCGATTGGAGGGAACGTTTCACAACACCCTAGGCCCCCATGGCAGCATTTCCGGTAAACGCCTGTCTTCCTGCAAACCGTAGCCCCTCTCACTGCATTGAACCGTATTCGTTAACAAAAAAATCGGGTATACTAGAGGTAGAGAAGGAGAACATGACCTTGGTCTCCCCAGAGGTACTCGAAACATCAATCCAAGACATCGGTCGTACGCTGCACGACCGCTCTCGCCGGTTTACCCTCAACATTTTCAACCACCGACGCATCATTAATCTTCTCTTGGATTGGGGGACAAGGGACGAAGAATTTAAGGTCCAACTCTTTCGCTTTGTCGATGTTCTTCCAACCCTTGAGACCGATCAACAGTTTATTCAAGTCTTTAAGGAATATTTTCAAGACCTGGCCGTTCTCCCCTCACCCGTTCGCCGGCTGATCCATGAGACACCCGCAAATTCGTTACGTGCCCGTATCGGCACACAATTCCTTCGACGACAATTCCTCAGAACAGCCGAAACCTTTATGGCTGGACATTCTGCAGAAGACGCCAAAGCCACTCTCTCTAACCTTTGGAATTCCGGATGCGGGTATTCCGTTGACTTACTGGGTGAAGCGACGGTCAGTGAAGCGGAAGCTGATCACTATCGAGATCGTTGCCTCGCGACCCTCCGATTTC
The DNA here is from genome assembly GCA_021604145.1 of Nitrospirales bacterium. Taxonomy (GTDB): domain Bacteria; phylum Nitrospirota; class Nitrospiria; order Nitrospirales; family UBA8639; genus JAGQKC01. The sequence continues at coordinate 177 of BQIX01000332.1, read as the reverse complement.
TGAACCAGGAAACACAAAGGTGGGAACGCCAACCCATACTTGAAAAGGATCACATCGGCCCTCTTCCCCGTGTTCAACTATCGCTGAAGGTTTCGGCACTCTACTCTCAACTCGATCCGATTGATCCGGAAGGAAGTTATGAAGGCGTTGCCCAACGTCTTCGTCCCATTCTCGACC
>BQIX01000331.1 GCA_021604145.1 Nitrospirales bacterium | reverse complement strand
TCTAGTATTAAAAAGATTTTCACGGGAGGGTGACATGCAAATAGTTTATGTGGTGGTTTCGCTGATAATTTCTTTTGTCTATTTCCAGTTTTTGGATTGGTTTCTCATGGATGCGCAGGGTCTCGACTACTTCTATATGTTTAGGTAGGTGTTTGCTAGTGAAGTCTGTCGTGTCGATGTTCTCTATGTGCCTCTTTATGAACTTACACGTTTATGGAAGATATGAAATGGAATTAAGGACTTGCTCAATTTTAAAAGGAGGTTGGTCATGGGTCACCTATCAGGTCGTATGACCCGTAATGGTAAAAAGGTGATGGCCGGTACGGCCTTATTTGCGATGGTGGGACTCTTGCTGCTTCCCATCTTCATGGCGCTTCCCGCACTAGCTGGCGGTGGTGGCGGTGGGGCAGCTGGTGGTCCTCCTCCTGATGTCGTTGCAGCTCAAAAAGAGGCTGGTGAAGGAGAGGGTGAAGAAGAGGAAAAGATTGAGACGGGTCGTGACGTCTACTACAAAGTCGAAGGTCCTGCCGTAGGGATGCCCGCTCCCGTCACTGAGGACAACGAATCGTTTTATCCTCGGTACAACTTCGAAAGCCGCGTTTTACTTTGGGTTGCAAATCAGCAACATCTGTACTACGGAAGTTTTGTACTTGCCGTGCCAATCTTTTGTATGTGTATTGAGTTTGCGGGGATGGTGAGTAAAGACAAGGCCATGGCTCAGAAGTATGATAAGCTCGCCTATGACTTTATCAAAATTAGTTTAACCGCCTACTCTTTGACCGCCATTCTTGGTGGGATTCTCATTTTTACCTTTCTGACGCTTTACCCAGCTTTCTTTGGGTACCTTTCTAGCATTTTCCGTCCGGTCATGCACATCTATGCGCTGCTATTTGTCGCTGAGAGTGCAACGTTGTACATCTACTATTATGGCTGGAATCAGATGAAGGAAGGGCTCATGAAGTGGATTCATCTGAGCATGAGTGTCATCCTGAACGTCATCGGAACAGTTCTCATGTTCTTGGCGAATTCATGGATTGCCTTCATGATGTCTCCGGCCGGCGTTGATGAGCAGGGCCGTTATCTTGGAAATATCTGGCATGTTCTTCATACCGCATTGTGGAATCCTCTTAACGTTCACCGTATTCTCGGAAATATGGCGTTTGGCGGTGGCGTTGTTGCTGCTTATGCTGCTTATAGGTTCCTTTCAGCCAAAACCGATGAAGATCGGGCCCATTATGATTGGATGGGTTATATCGCCATGAGCCTTGGGGTTGCATTCCTCATTCCTCTTCCGTTTGCTGGATATTGGCTTATGCGAGAAGTGTATGCGTATCGCCAACAGATGGGTATTACGCTCATGGGTGGTCTTTTGGCTTGGTTGTTTATTATTCAAGCCACGATGATTGGAATTCTCTTCCTGACAACTAATTATTACCTTTGGCAAGCATTAGGGCGGATGACGGGGGGTGAACGCTTTCAGCGGTACATTAAGTATCTTGTGTTTATTCTCGTCGTTGGGTTGCTGGTATTTATTACACCCCACACGATTGTGATGACGCCTGCTGAGTTGAAGGCCATGGGTGGTCAGCAACATCCAGTGCTGGGGAATTATGGTGTGATGTCAGCGAAAAATGGTGGTATTAACGCCATTATCATGACCACAATCCTCAGTTTTATCTGGTATCAGCGCGGGAATAAAATTCCTACGGTCAGTTGGTCGAAGTTTGGAAATATATTTATGGGATGTTTCTTCTTGATTGGCCAGTTAAATAATATCTGGCTCGCATGCTATGGATATTTTATTCCAGCAAATGTACGAATCGGCCTATCGGTACCTCAGGTTGCCGGCACCCTTTCGTGTCTCTTTTTGATGACGCCGCTGAATCTGGCAATGTTGAAAGGGGCAAAAGAGTTAGGTCCTATTAAGTGGGGAACGATTCAACCAAGGTCGCAGTATGCGTTAATCATGTTGGCAACCGCATTTACATGGATGATGGGCCTCATGGGTTACATTCGTTCATCGGTGAGATTGTTCTGGCATGTCAATGAAGTCATGCGTGACAATTCTCCTTGGGCCTACACGCATACAATTGGTTTTGCTGCAAACGTGATCTCATTCAATGTGTTGTTCTTCTGGATCACAATCATGTTTGTCTTTTGGTTGGGGGCACTTGGTATGAAGGCTACTCCGGTTCCAGTGAAAGAGCCGGTATCTGGGACACCTGCACCGCAACCAGCAGCAGGAAGCTAAGAAATTAATTTCAATGAATCCATTTCGCCGCCCAGGGTTAAATCCTGGGCGGTTTCCTGATGGAGGGTAACTAAGGTGTTAGAACTTATTGGTGCTGGATTTTCTCTCGGATGGCCAGTCTTGGCATTCCTGGTATGCTTGATCATTTATTTTCAAGCATCAATTTCAGATCCTGTGCAGAAGAAGAATGCCACATTTAAGGCCATTATCGGTATTTTCTGCGGGCTCTTGGCCTTCATGGCCATTGCGAACTACACAAAGAATTTCAACGATGATCCTGGTGTCTTGCCGGTGTCGCTGGTGTTAATCACCGCCGTCACCTTCGTAATGAGTTTGTATTTCGCGAACATTGGGGCATTAATGAAAATTGGTGGATTTATGTTCTTTGTTGCCGCGGCTTTGTCTGGCTATGGGAATTGGCTTCCCCAGGTCGAGGGTGGGTTTCCTCCTCCTGTTGTAAAGTTGGACTTTCAAAGTATGTCTTCACAGCAGCTTGGTGACGAAGGTGAGAAAATCATTTTCGGTGGATTGGGTCAAAGTAAAGTTCAGGGAGCCATTGGAAAGGGGCAATGTCCTCTTTGTCACGGCTTTCAAAAAGGTTTCTTAAGTGAAAGAGCCCCAAATCTATTCGATATTCCTGCCAGGGCAAAAACGCGGCTTGAAGAGCCAAATTATCACATGAATGATCCGGCTTCTCGTCCCAGTGTACAAAAGGAATCGTTTGAGGGATCTGGTACGGCCACTAATGCTCAGGAGTACATCGCTGAATCTCACGCATGTCCAAACTGTTATGTGGTTCCAGGTTTTGGGGTAAAAGGGTCCAATGATACAGAAAGTCCGATGCCCATTATCCACAAGGCGCCTATTTCTCTTGCCATGGGCGAATTAGCTGCAGTTGATACCTGGATGTACATCAGGGAAGGGTTGGAAGCACCTGCATATGATGAAATCATTGCTTCCTATGAAAAGTTTATTCCAGAAGGCGATCGTATTACCGCCACAGATGACGAAGAAGATGCGGGTGCTGCGGCAGGAGGCGTCTTGGCAACTGGTGAAGAGCCAGTGAATGAGATTTTCATGAAAGGTGGATGTGTGGCTTGTCACATAATTCCTGGCATTGAAGGTGCGACTGGGAAGGTTGGGCCAGTGCTGATGGAAGGGACCAATGCTCCAAATAGAATTAAGGACGCAGGCTACAAAGGTAATGCCACATCCACAAAAGAATACATTACGGAATCGATCCTTAATCCCAGTGCATATGTCGTCACAGACTATCCTGATAATCAAATGCCAAAAGATTTTGGGAAAAAATTAAGTGCTGGGGCTGTCAATAAAGTTGTCAATTATCTTTCGCAACTTAAAGAGGGGCAAGATCCACCTCCTGTTGAATAGTGGATAAGGTGTAATAGTGGATCCCTCAATATTAAATGTAAGGAGTAAAGAGGAATGACCTGGCTAAAACTGGTGGAAGGCTACATGCCGATGCAAATGATCAGCGAGCTGGCCATTTGCATCCTGATCATGGCAGGGATCAACTTCACGCTCAAGAAGGCGGGAGTCGGTATCCCAAAGTTCTGGGCGGGGATCGGCGTCTGGATCTTCATTCAAGTCTACTTGAAGTATCGCATCTATCCGCCGATTCCGTTTAGTGTCCGGGCGATCTATGGCACGGTCTCGGCCTGTGGGGTCTTCATGTGGGTCTCCGGCTCCCAAGGGGAGTGGGAAGATTTCAAACGCCCGATCATGAACGTGTTGGATGGAAAGACGGGCTTTCATAAACTTATTCGGACGGCGGCGTTGATTGTGCTCCCGTTACTCTTAGCGGGGTATGCGTACAATTCCTTCCTTCCAAGCTTTGAAGAGCCGATTGAGCTTCGCACAGTGCATCCGGCGCCGCCAGCCACGACGAAAGTTCACGGTAAGACGTTTGTGCTGCAAACAGCAGCCAATCCCTTTCGAGTGAACCCTGAAGGCGAGTACGATCAGAAGTATTCGGATGCGCACATTGTGGTCCAGGACATGGGCCGGTTGATGAAGGACGTGAATAGTAAAGAAGACAATCCGTGGGACCCGAACGCAGAAGGATATATAAAATACGTGCGGGAAGGGGGCGAGATCTTCTTTCAAAACTGTCACTTCTGTCATGGGGATAATTTGAATGGCCGTGGGTTGTGGGCCTATGCGTTTAACCCGATTCCTGCCAACTTTACGGATGCAGGGACAATTGCGCAGCTGCAAGAAACCTTTGTGTTCTGGCGGGTATCCCAGGGTGGTATTGGGCTTCCACCGGAAGGCTTCCCTTGGGCGTCGGTCATGCCGCCATGGAAGGAACATCTCACGACGAATGAAATTTGGAAAGTGGTGATGTTTGAATATTGGCATACGGGCTATTATCCACGGACGTGGGATTAAGGGAGGCCCTGCCATGACAAACACAACATTTACTGAGCAACCGATGCAGAGGAAGAGGGAGACGATGAATAACGGAACGCAGGCAGGACAACAACGCAGGCCATACGGCGTGCTGACGGCCATGAGTGTAGGGCTGCTGCTGTGGGGAGCTTCTGGGACCGCGCTCGCGCAAGATGCGATTCCCGAAGGGTTTAATTCGCAAAGCCTTCCGGAGCAGCATTCAGCCGAACAGATCGAAGCGGGCAAGCGCGTGTACTTCACCAAGTGTGTCTGGTGCCACGGGGTGGATGGCGCGGGGGACGGCCCAGGGGCGGATCGTTTATGGCCG
>BQIX01000330.1 GCA_021604145.1 Nitrospirales bacterium | reverse complement strand
TGTGCTTGGGCTTGTGTTTTGTAATCTGATTATCCTGCCCCTGGTCATTGATTTCTTTGTTTCCTTTGGCATGGATCGATCCATCAGTCCGGAATTAGCCGTCGGAACCTATGTTGATTTTAACGTGAAGTTTCTTTTGGCTTTCGGGTTTGCGTTTGAAATTCCATTAGTCGTATCACTGCTGGCTCGGGCCGGATTCGTCGCCCCAGCCATGCTAGTCCAATATCGAAAACATGCAGCCATGATCGCGCTGATTCTTTCTGCCATCATCACTCCGGATGCAACGCTCTTTACGATGCTTCTCATGGCTGTTCCGCTCATTGTCCTCTATGAGATTGGAATCATCGGAGCGAAAGTGTTTTGGCAACCAAGGCCAGCCGCCCATGCTTCTGAAGAAGCAAGTGACGATGAAGAGGTCGTGCCATCGGTTTCCTCAGCCACAGTCGTTCCACCAAACGAAGGACGGGACGAATGATGCGAACCGCCAACAATCGGATTGTTCAGCTATCTGATATATTTCTCCGTCTTGCGGTCAGTACGCTCCTTTCTTTTTCCCTATTAGGATTTTCCTGGGATGCCGCACGTACGCAGTCGACGCCTCGCATACATGGAGATTCGTCTGATCAAGAGAGAGAGGCCTTTTCCCCAAGTGTGCAGGCTCTGGCCATGACAAAAGACGGCGTTGTGTTTGCCGGATCCTTTGGGACTGGTGTGTTTCGTAGTGACAATCAAGGTAAATCATGGAAAGCCATGAATGTAGGCTTATCGGATCGATTTCTTCTCTGTTTAGCTGTGGATAGACAAGGTCGGGTGTATGCTGGAACGGTTCGAGGTGGGGTCTTTCGGACAACCGCCGATGGCCAGCAGTGGGAAACGATTAGTCAAGGACTCAAGCGCGTTGAAGTGAAGTCTCTGCTCGTCAATTCCAAGGGCGTCTTTGCAGGAACCGGACGTGGAATTTATCGATGGAATGAGTCCCTGCAAACATGGAGCGCGGTCTCCGATGAACTGGATCAATTATTGATCGCCAGTATGGCCATGGTTGAGGATCATATTCTTCTTGCCGCGACTGCGGGGAAAGGGCTGTTTCGATATGATGTCAGCGGCGAGACCGCATCGAAGTGGCAAGGAAAGTCATCAGAATTGGTTGATCCGAAGGAACGCTTGCATCATCGATTTCTACGAATTGTTGCGACAGGAAAGAAGGATTATATTTTTTTAGGCACCCAAGACGGTGGGATCTTTAGAAGTACTGATCAAGGAGCTACTTGGCATACCATCAGTCGAACGCTTCCCAATGATTCGATCCGAGGCATAGTCTCGGATGACTCCGGATTGTATGTCGGGACCGGTCGAGGTATTTATCAACTCGATGAAAAAAGTCGAAGGTGGAAGGCGAAGAATACCGGGTTAACAGAAATGGCGATTGAAACATTGATGCTGACACCAGATGGTGTGTTGTATGCTGGGACGAGTGCCGGGGCCTTCCGAAGTGATAACAGGGGAACAAACTGGGTCAATATCAGTAAAGGATTGGGGCAACAAACCCTGAGGTCTGGGCCATTTTAAGTTTATCGGTCATTGTCATTTCTAATATGCGAGAAAGGGTCATGCATGAGTAACGTAGAAGAAGTAAGCGAACACACACGAGCGACCATTTCGGTATCGGGTCATGGCGAAGCGTGGGGCGATATTCAACTGAAGTTTTATGCCGATCTTGCTCCCAAACATGTGAGCAATATGGTGAAATTGGCCAATGAGAAATTTTATGATGGTACGACTTTTCATCGAGTGATTCCAGGATTTATGATTCAAGGCGGTGATCCGAACAGTAAGAGTTCTGATCGTACCACTCATGGGACTGGAGGTCCTGGGTACCGAGTGGCTGCGGAGTTTAACAAACAGCCTCACAAACGGGGCGTACTTTCAATGGCACGGGCTCAAGATCCTGATAGTGCCGGGTCACAGTTTTTTATCTGTGTGGCGGATGCGAATTTTCTCGATGGTCAATATACGGCCTTTGGAGAGGTCGTCAGTGGTATGGAGGTGGTTGATCGGATTGTTGACATGAAACGAGATGATCGAGATAATCCGCATGAGCGTGTCGAAATGACGATATCCATTTCGCAAGCCAATGGCTAACCGTTTAATTCTGCTTGGGGTGCTGTGCTGTTTCCTTACTGGAGGCTGTGCGGCGCCTCAGTTGTATTCTCGTGTGGTGTATGAAGACCCCGCTTCCTTTGTTCGGCTTGAACTTTCTCCCACTGCGCACTCAGATGAGCCTGAGACGTTGCATGCACATCCAACGCATTTAACAGAAGAGCAACTCACACAAATATTCAAAGGTTTATTAATTAGGGAAACCCGATCCGCTCTCCTGTTATTGTTTATGGATCAGGCTCCGATTTTGCCGGCTTTTACGGAAAAAGAAGTGGCGTTTCTTACGCAACATATTGGAAAGGCGCTACGGCTGGTCGTTCCAGAAGAAGTTGTGACGTTTTATCTCAGCCGACCGTTGAATGCGACGACGCGAGAAGTTACGTCAGGGTCGGTTTTTATTCAGAAACAACAGTTCCATTTTATGTTGAGTAATTATCGGACCGTCTATAGTATTCCGCCATTCGGCATGATCTATGACCGTCGTTACCCATCTTATTCTCTCGCCCCGAGAACACTGGATGTCTTATTTGAACCTGTAGACTACACCATACCGAATACGGTCAGCTTTTTTGAAAGCCTCGTGGGAGAGGCACATGAAGAAGAGATTATTCTCGATCTCTCGCGTTTTTCTAGCCTACGTTTATAAATTTTCCCTTCTCTATCTACTGTCTTATGTCGTCCTATCTCATGCCTAGGTAGTTTCTCTTGGTCATTCTATGCTATCAGGTAAGTCGTTATCTGTTCGCGAACTATTCCTCTGCCAATTTCAGGTCGCGTCGCAAAGTCTTTGATGGAAAGTCCTTCTGTAATGGACGATTTCCCTGTGTCAGATGCGCCTGTGATTAAAAATTTTGGCATTGTTTTTTGTGCTTCATATCGATTTAAACCGAACCATCTTTTGACGATTAATCTGTTTCGAGAGGTTGTAACAATCGGCTTTAGATCAGACGGCGACTGCAAATTTTGTGAAGTTTTTTCAGCTTTTCTGTCAGCAACACCCGTTTCCGCGAATGCCGTAGGCACTATTTAGTGGGATATTTCTGGAGCGAAGCTCTTAGGGAGGGTGGTGGAACATCCGTTCCACCAAGCTGTTAAGTAATTCAATGAGCGTAATATTTTGAATATTTCAATGTTCTTATCATGAGTACTCATTCCCTCATGATCACACATTTAGATTTTTGATAGTTTCATTGTTTTTGGCAGGTTTTCCCGTCAAACAATTTACACGGAGACTGACTCCTTGCCAGTTTCCAGGTCTTGAGAAGGGGAGGTAAATTGTCAGGTCGAAATTCAACCATCACGTCAATCATGTCCCCAAGGCTTAATGTTTTAAGGTGAGGTTTGACGTGATCTTCAACTTGGACCCAGAGGATGCCTGAATCGGTCGTGATGAGGATAAAGCCTTTTTCCATTTCAATACGAACAATCGGACTGTAATAGCTTTTCGTATCTCCGGGGGTTTGCGACGCGACGACCACCATAGGAATTGTTAGTAAGGACACGATAATAACAAGAAAAAGAATCCGAATGCACCAAGTTCGGAATGGGGTAACCATAAAGAATGCCTCCAGCTAAGTTGACCTTCTGAGGATGCTTATTATGTCAGGCTACGATCGCGTAAGTCTATAAAGTTTTGCGGTATTTATGAAGAATTTATATGAATTCTAGAAGAAAAAAAACGGATTTAGGAAACAGTGGTGGAGACTTCAGTCGCTTCATGATTCCGAATACGAAATGCCCGAATATCAGGCGAGTCTAGATTCAGGAGCGAGATAATAATGTGGAGGGGTTCAGGAAGATTAAGTTTTTCACGATAGCCTTCAAATTCCATTGCGATGGTGATATCGGTTTGCGATGGGCGAGCCGGACTCATGGTGTGGGAATGGTAAAATGCTTGAAGGCTGATGCCGTGCTCTCGAATATCCCGCAACGCTTTTCCCATTTCGTGGGAGTCCATTTGAAAGGCAATGTCAGCACGTTCTTCCGGGGAAAGTTGCTTCAGGTCGGAGAGTTTAGGCGCATCGAATCGAGTCAATTCATCTTCCGATAGGTTTGCGAGAATATTGGTAATACGATAGTGCTGAGAGACGGATTCAAGCTTTCCACCAAGGATGCCGCAGCATTCATGAGGCGTGAGTTCACGCGCGTGAGCAATCATATCTTCAGCAATGGCCGCAGGAATGGTCAGCATGGACAATTACTAGATACTACAGGACACGTCATACTCTTGGAGTGTCGTGATCGATGGGTTGGGGCCGCACAGTGGGCAATCTGGCGCTTTAGGACGTTTCACATTTCGGAACGTCATATCCAGCGCATCATATAGCAACAGTCGAGTCGCAAGGGATTCGCCAAGGCCTAAAATTTCCTTGATGGCTTCATTGGCTTGGAGGACACCAATTGTTCCGGCAAGGACTCCAAGCACACCTGCTTCTTGGCAGTTGGGTACCAGTCCAGCTGGAGGGGGCTCAGGATACAAGCATCGATAACACGGATGGCCTTCATGAGGTTTAATGGTTGCGAGTTGTCCTTCGAAACGAAAGATACTTCCTGAGATCAGCGTTTTTTTCTCAAAGTAGCACGCATCATTCACCAGAAACCGTGTTGAGAAATTATCCGAACCGTCAAGCACGATATCGTAATCTTGAATCAGCTTGGAAATGGATTCTGCATTGACATGTTCGGTATAGAGGTTGAGCTGGACGTCAGGGTTCAGGGCAGAGAGCATGGTTTTGCCTGACTCAACTTTCAATGTCCCGATTCGATCGGTCGTGTGAAGAATTTGGCGTTGAAGATTTGAAAGATCGACTACATCTCCGTCCGCGAGTCCTAACGTGCCG
>BQIX01000329.1 GCA_021604145.1 Nitrospirales bacterium | reverse complement strand
GTTGGACTACGAAGAAACAAACCAAACCACTTTAATCGTTGAATATCTGCATCCTCAATGGATTCCCATCCTGCCTTAGCAAACCGGTCAATGTCCTCACGAACATCTAACCCATCCTTCTCCATCTTAAGAACCTCTACCTTATTCATGCCTTGTTACCTAGTCCTTTCTTTCATGTATTGCGTGATCAACCACGAACGCCGTCAGTCTCAAATGTTGAGGGCACAGAGGGACAATTCCTTCTTGGTACCGGAGTCGCCGTCACGGGAACTCGACTCGTCACCCAATAGGCGCCACCCACAAATACTGCCCCGCCGACGAGATTTCCTAACCCGACCCATACTTGATTCCACAGAAACCCATACAGGGTGATATCGAGTCCATGGGGGAGAAGTAATGCCATGCTGAAGATTGATTGATTGGCAATACTATGTTCAAACCCACTTCCCACAAAAGCCAAAAGACACCAAAAAATCAACATTACCTTAGCGGCATCATTCGTCGTTCGCGCTGACATCCAAACGGCCAAACAAACCAGCCAATTACACAAAATTCCTCGAATGAATAATTCCCAGACGGATAGCGACATTTTCATAGAGGCCACATTCATCAGCAGATCTACCTGCGGAGTTTTCGACAAGACCCCTGATTGCACAATCAGCCAGGCAATACCAAACGACCCAATCATATTGCCGAGAAAAGACCAGAAAAAAATTTGTCCAACCTGGGTCCAGGTAATCTCCTTCGACAACCCACCGATAGTGCAGACCATGCTATTTCCAGTGAACAATTCCGAACCAGCAAAAATCACGAGCGTCAACGCGATCCCAAACGCAGCTCCCATGACTAACTTGACGGCCGCTGAACCCTCTGCGGCAAATGGGGCTCCGACACTACAGATCAAGGTGATTCCGAATCCCAAATAGACGCCGGCCAATACTGACAGCATCACATAGCCAAGAGGAGAAGACTGTTGATACGCCACCTTTTTACTTGCCACTTGAACCATTCTTTCGATATCTGTTTCGTACATGTGATGCCCTTCATGAATTGTTTGCGTACCGTGGATATTGCCAAAAAAAAAGACGCCACCTGCCTGATTGGAGAGATATTGCCTCCCCCTCATTAGCAGTGGCGCCTTTGCCAGCTGTTCTTCCACTCACGAAGACCAATGACTAACTATGTCATCTTACTATATGCATAAGCGAGTATTGTGCCAACTGTACAAAATAAAAAAACATTGAACAATCACGAAGATTTAGCCCCAGAATGGGCCAAGCACGTCAATACTTTTCCGACAATCCGACAATTTTGTCCGTTTCCTCCGACAATTTTGTCATAGATACGTGTTTCATCCAGTGAACTCAGGGAAGGTCATTCATGAATGGGGGATTAAGGCAGTTAGGAAGAACGGTAAATCTTGTACTTTTTCATTTTATACGCTACCTGTCTCGGGGTAAGTCCTAGCTTCCGAGCGGCCTTGGCTTTAATCCAGCCAACATCTTGCAACATCTGCACTAAACGTTCACGTTCAAGATTTCGAACATCTTTCGGTAAGGTATCCAGAGCCTTCAAAGAAGCCTTCTTTTGAGCTGAGAGGGTGACGTCTCGTATATGATGCAGATAGGACTGTAATGGTTTAGGAATTGCTGAGATTGTTACAGTCGGTGAATCTGCCAAAACCACAATTCGTTCTATACAATTCTGTAATTCACGAATATTTCCAGGCCAGTGGTAGTGAGATAACATAGCGACCACGTCAGCATCCAATTTGATGTGACGATGATTGTCACGATTGAACCGCTCAAGAAAATGCTCTGTTAACGGGGTAATATCTTCTTGACGTTCACGAAGCGGTGGCAAGACCATTGGAACAACATTCAAGCGATAGTAGAGATCCTCTCTGAATGTTCCAGAGAACACCATGGCTTCCAGGTCACGATGTGTGGCCGCAATAATTCGAATATCAGCAGGAAGCAGCTCTGAGCCTCCGACTCGTTCATACTCCCGCTCCTGAAGGACGCGAAGAAGTTTTACCTGCGTACTCAACGGAATATCTCCAACTTCATCTAAAAAGAGGGTTCCCCCGGAAGCCTGTTCCAACTTTCCTCGACGGGTCTTACTCGCGCCCGTAAATGCCCCGCGTTCATAACCAAACATCGTCGACTCAATTAATGAGTCTGGAACCGCAGCGCAATGCAGAGGAATAAAAGGACGGTCTTTTCTCGGACTCGATTCGTGGATCGCCTTAGCGACCAGCTCTTTCCCAGTTCCACTTTCTCCACGAATCATGACTGTGGCCTGACTGTGGCCTGCTCGCACAATGGCATCATAAACATATTGCATAACCGAACTGTTACCAATCAGACTCAATGAACCTCCTTCACCCTTCGTCATGCCTCGATTGGAACTACTCTCTGGTTGAAATTTTCCCTGTTCTTGCTTTAGCGAGGCGTCATTTTTGGCTTTTTGTTTGGACTGTATTTTATGACAAGAGAGAATCTCTAAAAGTTCTAATGCTTCATGAATGCGAACATCAGGACTAGCCGTTCCAGTCAGAATCGCTTTGAGTTGCCTCACGACCCCTGGAAGATCATTTTTGAGTGATTCAGGAATTTTCATACATGAGTACCGTAATGGGGTGATGAATAAATCTCGGGTTAAGATTCAAATCTCTTAATCATTCCACGTACGCCGGCCCTACATTCAAACACGGCTATCTCTCTCCATTCCGAACGTTTCCTAAAGGGTGGCAAAAAAAAACGCCCATTTCCAAAGTGGAAAATGGACGTTCGTTGTCCTTCGTCTAAGTTTTGTACCTTATGAGAATCAACGACCTTGTTGCTTCTCCTGACCTATTAGGTATCAAACACCAATACGCATGTCAAATATCTTATGATTCCCTATAATAGGTCACTCAGCCTTAGTCGCATTATCTTCTAGCATGTACGAGGACTCGTTCTAAGATCGAGAGATGTATCTGCCAAAAAGATTTGCGTACAATCATCTGTAATCCATGGAAATGGTCTTAGAGAATACTCACTTCGTGAAGTTCTCCCGGCGATGTATGTTCGATGGCTTGTTGGATAGATACGGTGGCTGTTTGGATTTTGGGCCAACTTGTAGAAGAGAGGACGACAATTGCGATGTTCTGTTCAGAAGAATTTTCGCCAATGCCATGATTTTGATCAGTTGTCAGTAACACATCAATGCCCTCTTCCTGAGCTTTGGTCAGTAACTCACTATTCGTGCATAAGCCCCAACCATGTTCAAAAACAGTTTCCACTTGATGCGGAAGTATGAGCTTACGTAGCCTAACCGGTATGCCTTGGTCAAAAAGTATTCGCACGTTACATTGCTTGAGAAGAGGCTAGACTTTTAGCCGCATGCGATAGAACCGTCCGTACCTGCTCAGGAGTGACCCCCGGAAACAAATCAACAAACTCGGCGATTTCCACCCCGTCTTCAAGGTTTTCAAAGAGTGCGAGAACAGGAATACGGGTCCCACGAAACACCCATCCGCCACTGACTCGCTGGGGATCACGCTCAACCACTGAACAGGCAGACCAACCTAACATAGGTTGTATCCTATCCCGAGTCGCTTCATGTTTCAAGGCTCTCGGATAAGAGGATATTTTAACCTCCTCTTTCCAGACTTTGTCTAGATCTTCTCACGATTACTCGTACTATAATCCTAAAACTTTCTCCTAACATTCACTTTAATCTGCTCCTGCGAGGAATAAGGATGAGAAAGAATCGTCAGAGGGAAGTCGTCGTGATCACTGGCGCTTCAGCAGGTATCGGTCGGGCTACAGCACGAGCCTTTGCACAACGTGGGGCCTATCTGGGCCTGCTCGCTCGTGGCCAAGAAGGTCTAAGCGGCGCTCAGCGGGAGGTTGAAATGCTTGGAGGAAAGGCCTTAATTATCTCTGCAGATGTTGCCGACCATCAACAGGTCGAGGCCGCAGCTGAGCAAATAGAGAAAGAATTTGGGCCGATAGATATTTGGATTAATAATGCCATGGTTTCTGTGCTATCGCCGATTAAAGAGATGACGGCAGAAGAATTTCGGCGTGTGACCGAGGTGACATATTTAGGGTTTGTCCACGGGACATTATCCGCGCTGCGACGCATGATTCCTCGAAATCGCGGCGTCATTCTTCAGGTTGGCTCAGCCTTGTCCTATCGAGCTATTCCGCTTCAATCAGCCTACTGTGCCGCCAAGCATGCTGTAAAGGGATTTACAGAATCTCTCCGATCGGAATTAATTCACGATGAAAGCCGCGTGCGCGTAACGATGGTGCATTTGCCAGGGGTCAATACCACTCAATTTGGATGGATCAAAAGTCGATTGCCTTACCACCCTCAACCAGTACCTCCTATCTATCAACCTGAGGTAATGGCGAAGGGTATTGTCTGGGCAGCCCTACATAATCGACGGGAATTGTGGATTGGAATACCAACAGTTAAAACTATTGTAGGAGAGAAATTTATACCAGGATTGCTTGATCATTATTTAGCTGATGTCGCCTACTCCGGCCAACAGACTAATCTCCCCATTAAACCAGATCGTCCTAACAATCTATGGACTCCAGTGGCACAGGACAGGGGTGCCCATGGCATGTTTGATCAACAGGCTCGGTCCATGAGTGTCCAATTGTGGGCCTCCATGAACCGAGGGATACTTGCTGTGGCAGGGGTAGGCCTACTTCTTGCGCTCGCATGCACGGGTAAGCGGAAAAAGCGAGTCACGTTATGAGAATTCAACTGCAAATTCAAATGGAAAAGAAGAAGTACGTGGAGCAAGTCAGGGATCGAAAGTTGGTCGGGGCGAGAGGATTTGAACCTCCGACATCCTGCTCCCAAAGCAGGCGCGCTACCGGGCTGCGCTACGCCCCGATCCTTTATTTTCAATGACTTACGGAAGGACCTGATGCGCGTTTTACATCAGGTGTTATTAGGGTGTTAGCCGTATACTTCTCAAGCATGGCGGCCGCCTGG
>BQIX01000328.1 GCA_021604145.1 Nitrospirales bacterium | reverse complement strand
AGGGAGGTGATGAATATGTGCGTTTTGCCCTCGTGGAAAACGAACATCGTATTTATCAGGCCGTTCGAGGAATGAAACATGCCCTTAAACTTGGGGATGCGAGCCGATGAAATCCAGAATTACAGTGGGAATGATAGGGTTAGGGACTGTCGGGTGTGGCGTGGCCAAGGTGTTATTGGGAAATGCCTCGTTGATTGCGAAGCGGGTTGGCGTACCGATTGAGCTTGTTCGAATTGCAGATTTAGATATTACAACAGATCGTGGGCTCTCATTCCCAGATGGCACATTAACCACGGACGCACAATCGGTCCTTGAGGATGCGGATATCGATATTGTTGTTGAATTGATTGGAGGCTATGATCCAGCCAAGCGTTTTATCCTCAAGGCACTAGAAAACGGTCAATCTGTTGTGACAGCCAATAAAGCGTTATTAGCGGTGCATGGAGAAGAAATTTTTCATGCTGCAACATCGGCAGGGGTTGATCTCGGCTTTGAGGCCAGTGTTGGAGGTGGAATTCCGATTATTAAAGCCCTGACGGAGGGACTGGTTGCAAACGCCGTAACCTCGATGTTCGGAATCATGAATGGGACATCGAATTATATTCTGACGAAAATGACAGAAGATGGCAAAGGATTCGAAGAAGTGCTTCAGAGGGCCAGAGACGAAGGCTATGCCGAAGCTGACCCGACATTTGATGTCGAGGGTGTCGATGCTGCGCACAAGCTTGCCATTTTGGTTAATCTAGCGTTTGGCACAACAGTCAATATCAAAGACATTCATACCGAAGGGATCTCACGCCTCTCGACGATTGATCTTGAGTTTGCTCGTGAGTTTGGCTATACGATTAAATTGCTAAGCATTGCGAAGTATCTCGATCATGAAATCGAAGCGCGAGTTCACCCCACTCTTGTGCCTTCGACTTCGCCGATGGCCCAGGTTGGAGGAGTGTATAACGCCATTCATGTCGTCGGGGATGCCGTTGGAGATGTCGTGCTGTATGGGCAGGGAGCCGGATCTCTTGCGACGGCTAGCGCCGTGGTCAGTGATATTGTGGATATTGCAAGAAGCCGGCTCAAGAACATTGCTGGTCGTGTGCCAGTTGCTTCCTATCAGTGGACGCACCGTGCTCCGATTCGGCTTCGACCCATCGAAGAAATTTCCAGTATGTACTATTTACGGTTCATGGTTGTGGATGAACCTGGCGTGCTTTCTCAAATCGCAAGCACCCTAGGAGAGAAAAATATTAGTATTTCTTCGGTACTGCAGAAGGGGCGGCAACAGGGGCAAACCGTTCCTTTAGTCATTATGACGCACCGTTCTTCAGAGCGGTCGGTTCAAGCGGCGATTCAAGCCATCACGCGAATGCCATTTGTCTCTGAATCACCGATGTTGCTGCGGATAGAAGGTGCAGAGTCATGATCGTGAATAGTGAAATCATGGTGAATGTATGATTCCCTGGCGCGGAGTGATTGAAGAGTATCGGAAGTTTCTTCCGGTGAGTGACTCGACTCCCATTGTCTCCTTACAAGAAGGCAATACCCCGTTGGTTCAAGCGAAGCGTTTAGCTCAACGTATCTGTCCAGGGATAGATCTGTATTTGAAAATCGAGGGTGCCAATCCAACCGGTTCGTTTAAGGATCGTGGCATGACGTTGGCTGTTTCTAAAACACTTGAAAAAAAAGCACGAGCCGTGATGTGTGCCTCAACAGGCAATACCTCTGCGGCAGCTGCCGCCTATGGCGCGAAGGCGGGGATTCCCGTGTATGTGTTAATTCCTGCGGGAAATATCGCACTTGGGAAACTCACACAGGCCATCATGCATGGGGCCAAGGTAATCCAAATCGAGGGAAATTTTGATCAAGCGCTCAATATCGTGAAGGAGCTGTGCCGAGATGACGAGTTTGAGCTGGTCAATTCCATTAATCCCTTTCGATTAGAAGGCCAAAAAACGGCAGCGATGGAAGTCTGTGATCAATTGGGAAAGGCTCCAACGGTTCATGTGCTTCCGGTAGGGAATGCCGGAAATATAACGGCTTACTGGAAAGGATATCAGGAGTATTATGCGGCCGGTCAAGTCAGAAGTGTGCCGAAGATGATGGGTTTTCAAGCTGAAGGAGCGGCTCCAATTGTACGAGGACATGTGATTGAGCATCCAACAACAGTTGCCTCGGCGATCAGGATCGGAAATCCGGCAAGTTGGCAATTAGCAATGAATGCTGTTCAGGAGTCAGATGGTCTGATCAACATGGTGACCGATGACGAAATACTTGAAGCCTACCGAATGGTGGCGCGAGAAGAAGGAATATTTTGTGAGCCGGCTTCCGCAGCATCTGTTGCGGGCGTGATGAAATTACAAGCGGCGAATCAGTTGCTTGATGGTGCGACGGTTGTTTGTACATTGACGGGACATGGTTTGAAAGATCCTGATACGGCGATGAATATTTCGGCGCAACCATTAACGGTTCGAGCGACTCGCGAAGAAGTGGCTGCAGTGTTGTCTTTGTGAAGATTCTGGTGTTAGGCAGGAGTCCTAGTGAGTCAACGTCATTCCATTCTTGATTAGAGATCTGTGATTGACAATGAAAACGATCATTGTCCAAGGTGACGGTTTAACGTCTCATGCTCTTCCGGAGCTTGACGGACAGACTCTTCTGCAAGTTGCGAAAACCCCAAACTTAGACGAGATGGCGAGCCAGGGAGAATTTGGCACGCTGACTCTGGCTTCCCAAGCTATTCCTCTCTCAAGTAGTGTGGTGCATTTGTCTCTACTTGGATATGATCCCAGTCGATATTATTCTGGGCTCGGGCCGTATGAAGCCGCGAGCTTGGACATTGTTCTTGAGCCACATGATATGGCATTTCTCTGCCAATTCGTGACGTTGGGTTCAGTCAATGGGCGGGGGTATGACAAAAAGCTAGGACCTTCCATTACGTTGGATGATGAAGAGGCCGGAGGTCTCGATACAGAAGATGCGAGGGAATTGATTGCCATTGCCAATGAACAACTTGGGTCCGAAGCGATTCAGTTCTATACTGGTGAACGACATCGCCATGTCATGGTCTGGATTGGAAGTCCCAGCCGTTGTCGCTGTTACGATCCTCGGGCGGCTCGGGGGCGAACGATTGAGCCATTCCTCCCATCTGGAAAAGGTGCGGATGTACTTCAAGAGCTCATGGAAGCCTCCCGCGTTCTTCTTCGGCATCATCCAATCAATCAAGAACGTGAGCAAGGAAAGATCAAGCCAGCAAATTGTCTCTGGTTGTGGGGGCCTGGCAAAGCGATTGAATTGCCAAAGTGGAAAGACCGGTGGCCGAATTCAACTGTCACTATTGCACCTTCAAGTGTGCACCGAGGTATTGCAATGAGTGCAGGTATGGACGTGCTGAATCCTCTGAGCGACACGGAAGATGATTCGCAGGACTTGAGTCAATATGTGGAATTATGTTTGGCTGAAATTCAGGCGAGAGACATCGTATATTTGCATGTACTCATGCCCGATACCGAAGGAACAACGGAGATGCAGACAGCGATTCATACGATAGAAATGTTTGATGAGCAGGTCGTTGGTCCTCTTATTCAAGCATTTTCTGAGAAGGACAATGGTCGTCTGCTTGTCGTTGGAAATCGTGCTGGTGAAGACGCTCAGGGAGCAACGTTCTCTCCAACCCCCTATGCGTTGCTTTCAACATTTGGGTCACGGCATGCGGGGTCACGATTATTGTTTGATGAAATCCATGCGGTCAAAGGTCCTGTTCGAGATGCCACGAGGATTCTTGCACGGATGCTCGCGACAGAGGCCTCCTGATGGCATTACTTATCCAGAAGTTCGGTGGGACTTCCGTTGGAAGCGTAGAGCGAATCCATGCCGTGGCTGATTTGATTGAGCGGACAGCTCGTGATGGCCATCAGGTGGTGGTGGTGCTTTCGGCAATGAGTGGAGAAACTGATCGTCTTTTGCGGTTAGCACGCGAGATTTGTGATGTTCCGGACGAACGGGAGTTAGACATGTTGCTGTCGTCTGGAGAGCGCGTCACTATTTCGCTCATGGCGATGACATTACGGGAACGCGGGATTCTTGCCAAATCTTTTACCGGTCGACAAGTCGGGATTGTGACGAACAATTCTCATACGAAGGCTCGGATTTCACGGGTTGCGGCGGACCGAGTCAAAGTGGCGTTGTCAGATGGGGTGATCCCAATAGTGGCAGGCTTTCAAGGCATTAATGAGTCGTCAGATGTGACGACTCTTGGGAGAGGCGGTTCGGATCTGACCGCTGTTGCGCTGGCTGCGGCCTTAAAAGCCGATCGATGTGTGATTTATACTGATGTTGACGGCGTGTATACCGCAGATCCCAATGTGGTTCCGAATGCCAGAAGACTGAGCGTACTTTCTTATGAAGAAATGTTAGAATTAGCAAGCTTGGGCGCAAAAGTCTTACAAGCACGGTCTGTAGAGTTCGCGGCCAGGCATCATGTGCCACTTGAAGTCAAATCAAGTTTTACGGAAGGGCAGGGAACACTTGTGACGCAGGAACATGCTGATATGGAGAAGGTACTCGTCTCTGGTGTTGCTGGAGATCTGAACCAAGCCAAGTTAACGGTTGTGGGTGTGCCGGATAGTCCTGGGATTGCCGCTCAAGTGTTTGGAGCTGTGGCTGCGGAAGGCCTCAATGTCGATATGATCATTCAAAATATCAGCCAAGATGCTTTAACAGATATTTCGTTTACTGTCCCGCGAGCCGAACTCACTCAAGCGTTGACCATTGTGAAAAAGGTGGCGGCGATGATCAATGCGCGTGAGGTGGAAGTCAAAGAGGATATTGCCAAGGTTTCACTTGTCGGAGTGGGGATGCGGTCGCATTCAGGCATTGCGGCTCGTATGTTTCAGGCACTTTCCCGTGAAGGCATCAATATCATGATGATTAGTACCTCTGAAATTAAGGTGTCCTGTGTCGTGGAAGAAAAATATTTAGAATTATCGTTACGGTCATTACATAATGAATTTGAATTAGATAAAGCCCCAACCACTCCT
>BQIX01000327.1 GCA_021604145.1 Nitrospirales bacterium | reverse complement strand
CGTTCGAATTACTAATGAACCCGCTCTCTGCAACACCTCTTGTTCCGCGTCAACACGCGTCCGGCCATAGACACTGATCGGACAAGGCGCTGAGTCTTCGGTGTAGACACCGTCCCCACCAAATACATGATCAGATGAGACGTAAACGAATTTTGTCTGTTCAGGTAAGGCCTGGAGGACTCGTTTAACGTGTTGAACATTGATCTCATGCGCCCACTTGGGATGTGTTTCGCACTTCGCCACATCACATACAGCATGACAATACAGAAGAATATTGGGTTGAGTTCGATGAAATTGCTCTTCAATCCAATTTTTATTGTCGAGTTGCAGGGAAGGCCAATGACGAACAGCTTGTGCGCGATTTCCAGGAGAAATGAATGGTTGTAGGGCTTTGGGAAATCTCGTCGCTAACTGAAACCCCAGCATCGAAGTCGCACCAAAGAGCAAAAAATGGCGATCGATCATATAAGAGGGTACTCTATTACTAATGTCATTCAAAACTATGTTCTTCTAATAAAGGTACCGTTTGGACTATCAATATGAGATACACGATGTATCCGAAAAGATATCATGTCGATCAATTTAGATACATCACCAAAAAGTTTGTATTTCCCTCTACCGCACAATATACAAACGTATCTATAAAAATGGGTCGATAGCAAGAATAAGCAATCTGTCATCGCGCAAAAGAAAATCTTTTAAGGGCATGTATTTTGCTGCTTTAATATTCTATTGAGATAAAACTATTACACACTACAAGCGCACAGAGTTAGGCTGTCAGATCAGAAACGCTCTAAGGAGAAGTGACTGCATGTCCGATCAGTTTCTATTCAAAATTTCCTTTATCGTATACGACACATCATTAATCGTGAGCCGGTTGCTTGAAACGTACCGAACCATGATAGAAAGCCCAGAACCAGTCTTTCAAACACGTGATGTTCTAAAACTTCACCTCATTTATGCAAATAGCGAAGATGAAACCATGCAAGCAGTGTCGCACATCACAAGCAAGCATTCAAATCAACGGATCATCGTGTTATCCAATCAGTTATGTATGGAGTCAGGCTCGGGATATATTCAGACGGATCTCTGCAGAAACATTCGTAATCATTTTTTTCATACACCTCAACACTTGTGCGGCCTCTTAGCTTTGGTCACGGGAATGGCCTCGCGTACTGTCGACATTGACAAAGTTTTCTCACTTCAAGTCTTGAATCTCTCTCAGCTTAAGAAAAGTCTCGTTACAGTCGCGGAAGGGCTATGGCTTAAGAGCCCCAGACCTACAACGTTTGACACAGAGAGTAAACCTAATGTTTGCTTTGGCATTGCTCAAAATATCGGTGAATTGAAGGAATGTTTGACATTGCGACATAGTATCTATGACGCCCTAGGATACTTGGAAGAACCTGTTTCCAGATGTCAGTCTCGAATCGAAATTGATATGTTTGATACCCAAGCCTTGCATTTCGTTGCAATAGAATGTGAATCCCATAGCGTCATTGGCGCCGTACGTCTTGTGATGGTTGCCCCAAATGGTCTGCTCGATAGTATCATTGGAAATCCTGCTCACGTCATTCGCGAACAAGGAATTTGGATTGAGCAACTTGAACACGAAGCCTTACGTGCTGGAGACACGATATTTGCAAACCCCCTTCATGGAGGAATGGGACTCCCGTTTCCAATACTTCGTAATACAGACTTTGGCGATAAGTGGAAAGTATTTCTTGATGACTATAATCCGGAAACCGGTGGAGAAATCAGTAGACTGGTGGTTTCCCCTCGATACCGAGGACTAGGTATATCAGAAAAACTTATGCGGATCGCAATCGCGACAGCTGTCGATATACAAAAAGCGTTTCTTTTGCTTGAGTGTGTACCTATTCATGTTCTGATGTATGAAAAATATGGATTCTCGATTATCGATGGGCATCGTTGTCGTGCCAGGGAAATCGATCAAGTCGCCGTCGGCATGACGATGGACTTAACCGATCATCCTTTAAACCATGCCGTTGCTTCAGCACGATTAGATAAATCTCTCTTAACTCACGGTTTGTCCACATGCGCAGGCTGACTTTCTTCATTATCGCGTCTTTTCATCCTTTAGACACTACTCATACCATACTGAACGGAAAGGAATGGTGGCGATGACTACGCTTGTGAAAGAGAGCCCCCAAATCATTACGATTTTTGTCTCCTCACCAGGCGATGTCGCTGAAGAACGAGATCTGATGGATGAAATCATTCATAACTATAATCAATTTATTGGACGACCAAAATCTATCATTTTGCAAACAATCCGATGGGAAAAGACCGTTATCCCACAGGTTGGAGCAGATGATCCTCAAGCCATCGTCGATCAGCAAACACCAGACTATGACATTTATATTGGTATTCTCAAACAACGATTCGGAACCCCAACCACCTCCTACGGGTCAGGCACAGAACAAGAGCTTCGCACCGCACTAGCAGCCTACGAACAGAATGGAAGACCGTGGGTGACCCTCTATTTCAACAATGCGCCATTTCTTCCGTTTGAGAAAGAGGAAGACATCCGTCAATACCAAAAGGTTTTCAACCTTCGCCAAGAAGTAGAAAAAAAAGGAATTATTGGCAAATATACGACCGTTCGAGGAAGTTCCGATGGGTTCTACGAAAAAATGAGCAATCACTTGCCTATGATGATCGATATGATTCTGAAAACAAAAGCTAAAAAACAGGCAGAAGAATTAAAGGACACGGTCACCCAAGGCGCAGGATCTCCTCAGCCAGATTCATCCATACAACAGGTGCCCGACCTTCGTCGACCGCTTCTCGAAGTCATTGGCCCAACCTATTTGCTAGACAAGAACTTCTATTTCATAGATTGGAATCCAACATTCGACCTGTTACTGGCTAATCCGTTAGGACTCTCACGGGGCGACCACGGTATTGATCTCATCAAAAGCCTCGATAATTGTAATTCCGTGATCGAACGATCAAAGACCGTATTTGGCTCAGGAAAAGACCCACTCGTCGACACGGAATGTTTGTGTTTTAAGTCACCCAATTATGGACTGATCGAATTTCAGAAAATTGCCTCTCGGATTAATTGCGCAGACACGGGCCAACCGGCATGGTCAGTCAATCTCAACATACTGAGAGCTGAAAGAAATGATCAACTCTGGAAAGACATAGAACAGAATCTTCGCGATGCAGTGAATTGGTCACGATACGCCTCTTCTTACGATAAATTGCTCGAACCATTTGATGATTATCAACAATTGATCGATACTATTGTGGATAAGGTGGGCGAATCCGCTGTTTGCATCGATCTTGGGGCCGGAACTGGCAATGGCACACTTCGGCTATTAAGTCGTCATCCTAATCGTAAGGTCTGGGCGGTAGAGTCGAATGAAGAAATGATTCGACTACTGAAGAAAAAAACCGACGCCTACATTGAACGACTCACACTGCTGAAAGATGACATCATACGGCTTGGGAGATTACGCCACCAGAAAAACCATTTTGATGCAGCCATCATGATTAACGTGCTGTATGCCGTCAAGGACCCACAACAATGCCTACGTCGAGTCTATGATATTCTTAAACCTGGAGGCGTATTATGTCTTTCAACGCCCAATTGCAAAACAGATGTGAACCGTTTGCTTGGACAGATGCGAGATGTATTAACTAAAAAGAACGCTTTCACCCAGTTGGCAGCAGAATTTGCCAATGCCACACTCGTTCATCGACAATTGGAAACACTCATCCATCGAGACTCACCAAATGATGTAAAACGTTATGTCGAAGAAGCTGGATTCCAAATCTCAGATTGGCAGGAAGGTGAATACGTCGAGTCGGTCATTGTCGTTAAAGCAATGAAGCCATTTGTATAATACAATTCCTATCTACCCAACAATTCATATGAATGATACCAGCTTGGGTAAGCCTTTATCCTTTTCACGCACACGTTCCGTGTCGCAACACTAAACACGTGAAACGCTCTTCGCCACTCGTATTTCCTCAGAATGACCAGAGCACTCTTTTTACGAAATACAAGCAGCGAGTACGTATTACGCCATCTTCAGAAGTTCGGTTATGGCCCCACTCACGCCTTCAAAAATTTGATGAGGCTTGGCTGTTCCATACATATAGGCTGGAGTCGTAATGATTTTCTTATCAGCATCCACCACAAATTTTTCAACGGCACAATTCTGATGTTTGGCCCCGGTCTTTTCAATTTCCGTCACGGTTCCAGCATCATCACCGATGGTGACACTCACACCCTTGTTCCCAAACGCCAGGGCCATGATCGCAGGGGCAATACAAATAGCCGCTATCGGTTTACGGCTTTCATGAAACTCTTTGACGACTCTGGTCACTTGAGGATCGATCTTCCCGGAGCTTCCCTTCTCGGCAAAATCACAGAGGTGCAAGGCCGCCCCAAAACCACCGGGAAAAGCCAGTGCATCAAAATCTTGAGCATTCAAATTTTCCAAGGCTTGAATATCACCTCGAGCGATTCGTGCGGCCTCTTGCATCACATTCCGTTGTTGCCCAGTTGGCTTTTGCGTCAGATGATTCGTTTCAGGAACGTCTTTGTTTGGCGCAAACACTTTGTACTCTGCTCCGTTTTGTCCAATCGCAATCAGCGTACTAATCGCTTCGGTAATCTCAGCCCCATCCAAGAACCCACAGCCCGAAAGAACCACAGCTACCTGTTTCATCACGTCCTCCTTTCTTTGGCTTTTATTCCGATGATGGGCTTATTATACAGTTTAGAGAACCCCATTCAAAACACAATGAAAAAACAATGGCCACTTAAAGGAAAGAGGGTCGCTGCGTCAATCTACGATCTAGTCATCGTCTTCATCCATGATAAAAATCTTCACGAATGACTTTTCCATCCTTCCAAGTTTGCACCGTGACTTGGTTCATCACCACATGCTTGTCGCCCTTAAACGTGACGTCGAATGTCCATTCAACCGCCGCATGATCACCATCGATAATCTTTCTGCCAACCGTCGCTCCATGAAATTCTTGCACGCTATCCAAA
>BQIX01000326.1 GCA_021604145.1 Nitrospirales bacterium | reverse complement strand
AAGGTGTCCTAGGACACGGATGTGTAGTACGGTGGATATCATGATTGAGCAATTTAGTATTCTATAGATTCAGTATTACTGAAATGGCTATGAAGTGCAGAGTGCTGAATATTTCTCCCAGCGTTCCCTAATTTTTGACCTGAGAGCGTAACAATGTCCTGTTCTACCGTTAAACTGATTTCTTGTTGACAACATTTCAGGTGGCGATTTATTCTTTTAGGTAAGTAAATACTTACTTATAAATTACCTATGACACCTTCCTCACGCAATAATCAATCGCCTCGAATCACAGGGGCAGAACGAAAGGCCAGTATTATCGATTCGGCGGCTCGCCTCTTTGCCGCCAAAGGATTTACTGGGACAAAGACAAAAGCTATTGCTGAACAGGCTGGCGTGAGCGAAGCATTGTTGTTTAAGCACTTTCCCACGAAGAGTGATTTATATGCAGCCATTTTGGTCAAGGAATCTCCAATTCCCGATATTCTTCCCGAACTAAAAGCCGTAGCGGAGGAAAGTGACGATTTCAAGGTGTTTGCCTTTATTGCTAAAACAATTGTCAGGCAATCTCCAGACATTCAGTTGATGCGGCTGTTGTTGTTTAGTGCGCTTGAAGAACATGAACTTTCAGATATGTTTTTTCAGAACCATGTGCGCGTGTTTTATGATTTTCTATCCAGCTATATAGATCGCCGTATTCGAGACGGAGCCTTTCGTTCCCTGGATCCTTTGCTTGCGGCGCGGGCATTCATGGGGATGTTGATTTACCATCGTCTCTTAAGCCAACTCTTTCAGATGCCGGTGACACAAAAACCTCAGGAAATTGAGAAATCCTTTGTCTCAATTTTTCTTGATGGTCTGCGAGCCGGAAAAATTCACACGGATATGCCTCATGGTGTCACTCGTCACACGTCACAACCTTTGCGGAAAAGAAAACGCGTATGAATTTCGTGGCGCTGAAAATGCTCTTCGGAGATCGGGCAAAGTATTTGATGTTGTTGGCAGGTTTAACTTTTTCGACGATGCTCATCGTACAGCAGGGCTCAATCTTCTGGGGACTGATGATGTATTCCCAATCGGGAATTAGCAATATTAATGCCCCTGTCTGGGTTACAGATCCTAATATTAATCAAGTGGATGAAGTGAAGCCATTAGCGGATACGGCTGTGACGATCGTGAGAAGTGTGCCAGGAGTAGAATGGGCGGTTCCACTGTATAAAGGTGTACAGCGTGCGAGGTTAGCCGACGGAAACTATCAACAAATTTCTTTGGTGGGATTGGATGCCGCCACATTGCTGGGACGTCCTCACACAATTTTCGAAGGGTCGATTGAGGAGCTTCGTTCGCCGGATACCGTTGTCTTGGATCAATGGGCGGTGGAACGCCTGGGTGGTCCGGATGTCATTAAACTTGGAACTGTATTTGAAATTAACGACCGGAAAGCTCGGGTTGTTGGAATTGCTGATACCCAAAAAAGTTTTCAAAATATCCCGTTTGTCTACACAACCTATGAGCGTGCGTTGAGTTTTTCGCCGCCTGAGCGACGAATGTTGTCCTATGTGATCGCGAAGCCTGTATCGGGGGTGACGCCGGAGTCTTTGGCGAGACGTATCGAAGCTGAAACAGAGTTGGGCGCATTTACGGATAAAGAATTTTCGTGGAAAACCATTCAATGGGTTTTGAAAAATACCGGGATAGGAGTCAATTTCGGCACAACCGTCTTGTTAGGGTTTATCGTGGGCATGGCGATTTCAGGCCAGACGTTTTATCTCTTTACCGTAGAAAATTTAAAGCAATTTGGCGCACTGAAAGCCATTGGCGCGAGTACGGGTATGTTAGCCCGTATGATTCTTCTTCAAAGTTTTTTGGTGGGGTTCATTGGCTATGGAATCGGAATTGGGTTAGCGACCATTTTTGGACTGACTGCAGCGAGTAATGAGCAGCTGCCTTTTGTCGAAACGTGGCCCCTATTAGGTGGAGTATTCGTTGCCCTATTGGGAATTTGTGGCTTATCAAGTGCCATTAGCATTCGCAAATTATCCAAGCTAGAGCCAGCCATTGTGTTTAGAGGGTGACCATGATCCAGACAAAGACACCTTCAACTAATGATAATCAGACAAGTCTCGTCAAGGCGAGAGGTTTGTGCAAGAGCTTTGGGGAAGGAAAGGCGCAAATCTCTGTTCTGAAAAGCGTGGATCTGGATGTGTACATGGGAGAGGTTCTCTTGTTAGTTGGGCCGTCGGGAAGTGGAAAAACCACATTACTCTCAGTTATCGCCGGCATCCTTGATGCCGATGAAGGGGAGCTCTCCATCCTTGATCAAGCCATCACCACCCTTTCAGCGAGAGCAAAAACCCAATTTCGTCGTAACTATTTAAGTTTCGTGTTTCAACAGTATAATTTATTGCCCACGTTAACCGCAGCGGAAAACGCGGCTGTGCCCTTGTTCATTCGTGGTGTAGCGAAGAAGGAGGCACTCGATACTGCTGCGGAGATACTTGTGGAGCTGGGAATGGGTGAACGTACGCAGTCGTTGCCGGCTAAGCTCTCTGGTGGTGAACAGCAACGGGTAGCTATTGCTCGAGCGCTTGTTGGAGATCCGCGATTGCTTCTCTGTGATGAGCCGACGGCAAGCTTGGATGGAGAGACCGGCCATAAAGTGGTTGAGCAGCTTCAGCGTATTGGCAGACGTTCGGATCGTGCCGTTGTGATTGTGACGCACGATTCACGAATTTTTGAATTTGGAGACCGCATTGTGCATATGGAAGATGGACAAATTCATCAAGTGCAACATGCCAAAGGTGAAACCCCATGATGATTTTCAAACGATTGAGCTTTTGGATCGCGGTCGGAGGCGTGATTTTGACGGTGACGACATTATGGGGTGCACGTGAGACACCTCCTGCGCCTCCACCGTTAGAGGAACCTCCACGAAACCCGTATTCGTCAACGGTTGCCGCATCGGGAATCATTGAAGCCGTGAATGAAAATGTCCGAATTGCTCCGCCCGTGTCCGGTCTGGTCACCAAAGTTGACGTCCAAGTGGGTGATCACGTGAGACAGAATCAATCCTTATTCCAGCTTGATGATCGTGAGTTGCGTGCACAACTTCAGACTCGCCAGGACTCAATTCCGTCGACCGTTGCCCGCATTGATGAGCAAAAGATCCGCCTGAAGGATTTGATGGATCAATTAGGCCGGTTACAGGCGGTGGAAGATCGCCGGGCCGTCAGTCAAGATGATATTCAACGAAAATGGCACCAGGTCGAGGGGGCGAAACGTGCACTGATTCGAGCCAAAGCTGATGTGCGCTTGGCCAAAACGCAGCGAGACGAAGCAAACATTCTGTTGGAACGACTGACCGTGCGTGCTCCTCGCGCCGGGACCATCCTGCAAGTAAATATTCGGGCTGGCGAGTATGCCATGGTTGGGGCACAGGATCCCTATATTCTTTTGGGCGATACCGAAAGCTTGCAGGTTCGAGCCGATATTGATGAAGTCAATGCTCCGTTAGTCAAACCACACAGTCCAGCCGTCGCGTATCTGAAAGGTTCAACAGCGCGGTCAATTCCTCTCCGATTTACCCGAATCGAACCGTACATTGTTCCGAAGCGCTCGCTCACAGGTGATAATCGAGAGCGAGTCGATACACGAGTCTTGCAGGTCATTTATCAGTTCGAAAAGCCTAATTTTCCGGTGTATGTGGGGCAACAAGTCGATGTCTTTATCGAACGCTCACAAGAGTCAAAGAACGAAACACAGAAAGCGCTGAAATGAATCCTTTCTTAAGCTATTTTCGCTTCACGCTTCCCGTTTCATACTTCACGTTTTCCGCCTCACGAGTTCTCCTATGCTTCGTGATGCTTAGTGTGACTGGATGTCTTGTTGGTCCTGAGTATCAACAGCCGACAATTGATGTGCCGAGTAACTGGGATTCCCTCGCGCGTGAAGAAGAATATAAGGAGAATCTGGCGACATCTTCTGCAGTTCCAGAAGCTGATTGGTGGGAGGCATTTCGAAATAACGAATTGTCCAGGCTGATCAATCTCGCATTGGAAAAGAATCATAACATTCAAGAGGTGAGTTTTCGTGTCTTAGAAGGTCGTGCTCTGACGACGGCTGCTGGTGCTGGGCTCTACCCGCAGGTAAATGTCAATGGGTCCTACAGCCGAAACCGACGTTCTGAAACTATTTTGGTGAGTCCCACCAGTGGGGCACCTGAAGGCTTTGCTCCGCCGGGTGCGAACTTTGATGTTTGGAATGCTCTCCTAGACTTGCGCTGGGAGTTAGATTTATGGGGAAGGATTCGTCGAGGTATGGAGGCCGTTGAAGCGGATGCTGAGGCATTAGAAATGGAACGACGGGGCATTGTTCTTTCACTCATCAGTGATGTGGGTGAATCATATTTTCGATTGTGCGAGCTAGATGAACAAATTGAAATTTCGCAAAAAAACCTTCTTCTTCGGCAAGATTCGTTGAATTTACTACGAACGCGTGCTGATGCGGGGTTAATTTCTGACCTTGATGTGAAGCGGGCAGAGATTCTCGTGGCTGAGAGTGCCGCACAAATTCCGGAACTACATCGATTGCGCGCGGTGCAAGCCCATCATCTCGAAGTCTTGACCGGTTCTCATCCGAATTCACTGACTCTTGCACACAATCCGCTGCGGAATGTTTTCACGCAACCCAGAATTCCAGTTGGACTCCCTTCCGATCTCCTGAAACGTCGTCCTGACATTGTCCAAGTTGAACAGTCTCTTATTGCAGCTAATGCAAGAATTGGGGAAGCTCGTGCGTATTTCTTTCCATCTCTGAGCATCACAGGAAACGGAGGATTTCAAAGTAGCGAGTTTGATCAATGGTTCAATTGGGGGAGCCGGTCAATGAGTATTGGGCCTTCGATCACACTCCCGATCTTTCTTGGGAGAACTAATGTGGCGCGTTTAGAAATTGCGGAAGTTCGTTATGAACAAATGCTGCAGCAGTATCACCAAACAATTCTGAATGCCTTTCGAGAAGTCGCCGATCTCCTTGTCGC
>BQIX01000325.1 GCA_021604145.1 Nitrospirales bacterium | reverse complement strand
GTTCTATCGTCCACCACAAAAAGCCTATGATTTCAGCATCAATGTTCGCAATCTCTTAGACGCGACCTATATTGAAAGCCCTGGAACCCCCACCGCGTACAACCAATTCGGCGCCCCAGTCAGCGTCTTCGGCACGTTGCGCGTGAAGTTCGATCCGGATCTGGAGTGGACCCCGCCATGGGCAGATTGAAAGCGTAGTTCGTGCCTGATAAAAGGGGTCGGGAGTATTTTATTGACTTTTTCAGATTGGTCGAGTACAAGTAGACATGCCACGTCGTCCTCGACTGTCTACGGGCGGGCTTGCCTATCATGTGCTCAACCGGCGAGTCGGGCGCTTGCCCTTGTTTGAAACCCCTGCCGACTATGCCGCCTTTGAGAAGGTGCTGCAGGAGGGGGTGGAACGAACCCGCTTTCGTCTGGTTGCCTATTGCTTAATGCCTAATCACTGGCACTTAGTTATTTGGCCACGAGGCGATGGGGAACTCTCCGAGGTCTTGCGCTGGGTAACTGTCACGCACACCCAACGGTGGCATGCCTACTGGCATACGGCAGGAACCGGTCCCGTGTATCAAGGCCGATTCAAGTCCTTTCCCATTCAGGCGGATGAACATTTTCTCAAGGTCGTGCGCTATGTTGAGCGGAATGCTCTGCGGGCCAACTTGGTCAGTCGAGCGGAGGAGTGGCGGTGGTCGAGTCTGTGGCGTCGCAATCAGCCAGGGAGCTCCGCCACCCAGTTTCTGAGTCGTTGGCCGGTGGACTGCCCAAAGTCGTGGGTGACGCGAGTCAATCAACCTGAGACGGCAGGGGAGTTAGAAGCATTACGAACGAGTGTACAGCGGGGGCGGCCGTTTGGCAGTGAGCGCTGGGTCAAGCGCACGGCGAGGCGATTGGGGCTTGGGGCAACCTTGCGGGATCGGGGGCGTCCTCGAAGTGACTAAAGACTCCCGACCCCTTTTCTGGAATCACTCGCTTGTTCTCTTGCTCAGCTCACTAGGGATATACTTTATGTATATCTCTGGTGGTAGTCTAGTCTATCCTATCCTATCCCTATCTCATTAGTGTCATGTGGCACCTCTTTTATGGGATTGTCGTTGAATGGTTATTAAGTCGAGTCTGACCCCTAATTAAAATGTAATTAAAATGTGCGTGGATCTTTTGAAATGAATGGCCAGCAACTGGTTTTTGTCAGTAGGGGTGTTTGGATCGACAAAAGGACAGAGTATGGCATAACTGGAAAATGAGCATGGTTATTCTCAGCGGGTGTGTGCTATTGACGGATCCCAATGATGCGTATGAATCTGCTCATCCTTCGTCTCAGTTTGCTGACGGAGTCATCGAAATTTTTGTATGTCTGACTCCGACTCCAGATTGCCCCTGGGTTCTTTTCGTCACTATTACGACGAGCTGCTGCTGTTTCTGACCCGGCGCTTAGGGTCTCATGATCAGGCCTTAGACGCGACCCAAGAGACTTTCCTGCGTGTGTTGAATCAGCCGCCCTCTCGACCGATCAGCAACCCCCGGGCTTTTTTGTACCAAACGGCCAGAAACTTAACCATTGATATCTTTCGACGGCATCACAAGCAACCACATGTGTCATTGGAGTCGGAAGAGATTCAATCGTTGCTGACCGTTGAGCCTGATCAGGAACGAAGGGTTGTAGGCAAGGAGCGTCTGCACCGGCTTTACCTAGCGATACGAGAGTTGCCGCCGAAGTGCCGGCATGTGTTTCTTCTGCATAAATTTTCAGAACGGTCACAAGCAGAAATCGCCATTCAGCTTGGTATTTCCAAAAACATGGTGGAAAAACATGTCATGAAGGCCTTGGCTCATTGCAAACGACGCCTGCAAGAGGCCGACGTTTGCACGGCTGACTCATCACTCAACGTGTGTTCTGATGGGAAATCTAAGGACGTGGTAAACGGGGAGTACGACCAAGAGGCCATCAACGAAGAGGGCGTAGGGTGAGTCGAGTGATCTCAACGACTTTCAGGAAGAGTAAGGTTGAAGTCAATTATTTCGTCCCCAGTATGAGGGGCATGACGTACTTCATCCAACAATGGACGTGGTGATGCAGAGGTCAAAGCAGAAAGGCACTCACGGATGAGTTTCTTCAGTAAGCGTGACCAGATTCCTCAGGCTTTTCAAGATGTGTGGAAAGATCTCGATCACATTGAGCCATTGTTGACACAGGAAATTGCGGAAGCTCAAGCCTTTTGGGAGACCTACACGCCCAGACCACAGGCGGGTTCATTGACCAGTCGATGGTCCTTGAGTGCAGTGCTGAGTCTTAGCGCATTGGCAGCGGTGATGGTGATGGCTTTTTGGTGGTGGTGGCCGGGTCTGACCACCAGTCAGTATCAGACAGCCAAAGGCGAGCAGCGCACCATCACGCTCGATGATGGCTCAATTGTCATGCTGAATACCGACACCACCCTCTCGGTCCGGCTGTCCGATCAGAAACGCATCGTCGAATTAGAGCAGGGTGAGGCCAGGTTTACCGTTGTCCATGATGCCCGGCCCTTTGAGGTGATAGCCGGCAATGGAAGCATTCACGACCTGGGCACAGAATTCATCGTGAAACATCTATCGCGTTATGTGGAGGTTTCGGTCTTTGAGGGCGTGGTGGAAGTGGGATTGACGAGCCAGCCGCTCTCAGTAACGTCCGAAGCACGTGTGCTTAACAAAGGGCAGCAAGTCCGTTACACCCGCGATGGCCACATGTCGTCCATTGCCTCGTTTAACGATCTCACGTCCAGCGCTTGGACTGAGGGAAAACTAATTTTTCACGCTCAACCACTGAAAGCCGTGCTTGCTGAACTCGCACGATATGCGCCGGGTGAAATTCGATTACTGGATCCAACCTTGGCGGACTTACCAATCAGCGGTATTTTCAACCTTGATGATTTAGCTAGTTTCCCGCAAGTCCTGCAAGATGCCTTTCCAGTCAAGGCCACACAGGTCAACTCCGGGCTGGTGGTCCTTGACCGCCGATCCGCGTCCCCATAGGTCTGATTCCACGACTCGATCTTACGTCCCAATCGACCGTATCGTTTTGTCGCAAATCTCCAATTTCATATTAAATAGATTCAGGGGTCAGGTGCACGGAAAGTATTTCGTCATCGTGGGTACGGGCTGTAACGCAGGCCGACCGAAGGCGACCGAGAGCCGTTTACGCATAGCCAGCATCTTACTGCATTGAACTGCGACCGGCCAGAGGATTGTGAATCCGGAGCCCGTAGTTCCTTGCGCCATCATCATATGTGTTGTGTCGACTAGGGAAGGAAACAGCGAATGCATCAGACAAAGAAACCAGGTCAGCGAACCACACGGATCAGAAACGGAGCGATGAGACCATCATCCATGCTGCTCCAAGCTGCCCGCGCCGTTGTAGTCCGCGATCAGACCGTATCACAAGCACATCGTGTCACGGGTCATCGCCCGCATCGTCAAAGCCTGACCTGGAGTTTTCTCGTGGGTCTCTCATCCTTGGCGTTGACTGCCTACAGTCCCGCGCTCGCTGAGGAAGTAAGGGGAGCACGGAACGATACACCGAAAGCCCGTGATGCCAGCCCACGCATTACCGAACCCCCAAAACCTCAACATCCCATGAACGTCTCAACGTTGGCTGTCGATATTCCTGGCGGGGATTTGCATTCGGCTTTGCTGGAATTGGGACGCCAGACACATGTGCAATTACTCTATGCTCCAGATCTCATCAATGGCCGTCAGACATCCGGAGTGCGCGGAACAATGACACCGGCGCAAGCTCTGGAGGCATTACTTGCCGATACCGGATTGCAGTATCGCTTCACCAACGACCATACCGCCACGCTCTTTGCTCTAGGTGCGACAGGCACTGTGGCATCGGGCATTGCAGGGCAAACTTCCAAGTCTGAAATTCCCGTGGTGTCAGTCAAACCCATCGAAGTGACGGACACGATTACACGCTCCAAAGTCTTCCTACCACCGGTGGATGGCTACAAAGCGGATGAAGCGACGGGTTCGACGCGTACCGCGTTGCCGATTACTGAAACGCCGACTTCCATCGGCGTGGTAACTCGGGATGTGATTAAGGATACGTATTCGTTACGGCAGGGGGATGCGTTGGAGCATGTCAGCGGGGTGTCTCGAGCGTCAAGCCGCATGGGTCGTGCCGAAGGCGTCAACATCCGAGGATTCCTTGTCGGGGATTTTGCCAATGCCTTTAGCTCTCTTCGACAAAATGGGTTGGCGACGGATGGCGCATTTGCCCCGGATCCGGCCTTGATCGAGCGGTATGAAATTATCAAAGGGCCGGTTTCGATTTCTGGCGGTGCGTCCAGCCCGGGCGGCGTTGTCAATCGCATTACCAAAACGCCGCAAGCGACCAATTTCGCCACGTCGGAATTTCAGGCCGGCTCCTTCGGGCTGTACCGTGGGGTCGTGGATGCCAACGGCGTCTTGCCACTCACTCCGAATGTGCGAGGACGATTAATTTTTGCAGTCGAAGAAGGCGGGAATTTCGTGGATGACGTTGACGTTCGGCAATACACGGTTTCGCCGTCTCTTGAAATTGATCTCTTCGACGGGGCCGGGACATTGCTGCTGACTGGCCATTATCAGAAATTTGATGGCTCGAGTTATTTAGGGCTTCCGTTACTGGTCAATGGTAAGGTGCCGGATATCCCACGGACTCGGAATATCGGTGGCGGAACGAAGACCGGAGCGGCGTTAACGTTTGAAGGGCAGAACTATGAAATGCACTACAATCATGAGTTTGTCGATAACTTGACCCTTTCAATCAAAGGGAAGTATGGCCATTCGGATGTGCGTGACAAGAGTGTGTACGCATATGATTGGGTTGGATTTGAGGGCATTCAATTGAATGGTGATATCACAATAACTGACACGTTGCGGATAAACGATTTTGAAACCTATGCCGGGGAGATCTTTGTCAGTAAAGAGTTTGAAGCGTTCGGGCAAAGTCATGAAGTGTTGATCGGAGCAGATCATCGAGACATGAATCAAGATTTTGTGAACGCATATCTGGCTAGCGGCCTCGGT
>BQIX01000324.1 GCA_021604145.1 Nitrospirales bacterium | reverse complement strand
CCGGAAACATCGGTGATCTTGTCTGCCGTAGAAAAACCAGGACGAAAAATAAGCTGCCAGATGTCATCATCGGAGAGTTGGTCAGCATCAGCAATGACACCTTTCTCAATCGCTTTCTTGAGAATTTTCTGTTTATTCAGTCCACGGCCATCATCTTCTACACCAATACAAATATTGCCACCGTCATGAAACGCATTCAGCCGAATAGTCCCGAGTTCGGGTTTTCCTGCTGCCACTCGTTCTTCCGGACCCTCAAGACCATGATCGGCAGAGTTTCGCACGAGGTGAGTCAATGGATCGCCAATGGCTTCAATTAGTGTTTTATCTAATTCTGTCTCTTCTCCAGTCATCAGCAATTGAATTTTTTTTCCGCTTTTCCCTGCAAGATCGCGAACCAATCGTGGGAACCGATTGAACGCCGTCGCGCCAATGGGCACCATCCGTATCGACATGACTCGTTCTTGCAACTCACGCGTATTCCGCTCAAGTTGAATAATACGTTCTTGGAGAACCGGCAATTGACTCATTGTAAATTTCTCGCCAAGATCCGTAATCATGGATTGGGTAATGACCAATTCCCCAACTAAATTGATTAATTTGTCAATTTTTTCTGTATCTACTCGAATCGAGGCGCCTTCACCTTTCTTCATTTGCTGTTGCTTGGTGAGCGCCTGATTCACTTGTTTCGGCGTGACACTCTTATGATCGACTAATATCTGGCCTAACGGCTTTTGCGCAGCCAAAGCCGTTTCAATTTGCTTCGGAGTCGCAGCACCTTCCTCGACAAGAATTTCACCAATGGTCTTGTATCCCTCTGTCGTGTCCTTTTCACTATCCGTAATTGTGAGTTCACTGCCATCTCGGACAAAATCAAATACTTCATCGATATCCTGAATGGGCTTCTCTGTTTCAATGCCAATCTTCCAAGCCAGGTAACAACATTCCGCATCCATATCGTCCAGTGAAGGCAGGGCATCTGTTTGGACCGTCATTTCCCGCACCGTACCAAGCTCCTGTAGTTCTCGAAATATCTGTGCAGGATCCAACCCCCGCTGAAACAGTTCAGGAAGCGGCTTCCAAGAAATTGACATTGTACGATGATGTGATAAAGAAGCTTCTTGATGAACAATGGCCTCACTGATCGAAGGAGAGGACTCCCCAACCGTCTCACCATTACAGCAGGCGACAAGCTGCGCTTCTATTTCCTGAATCGCCGCTTCATCATACGAATCGCCAACACGTGCAACTTCCAACAATGTTTTCAGACCATCCAACGCCTGTAGCAAAAGATCGATGATTTGTTTAGTCACCACCATCTGGTTATTGCGAAGCTTATCCAAGATATTTTCCATCTTGTGGGTCAAACCACCAATGGCGGTAAAATTGAACATCCCCGCATTGCCTTTAATGGAATGTGCCGCACGGAAAATCCGATTCAATAAATCAAGGTCCGTCGGTCGCTGTTCCAAATCCAATAATCCAGTCTCCATCGTTTCAACGTGCTCAGTCGATTCTTCAAAAAAAGAATCCTGAAAATGAGAAAGATCAACAGCCATGGTGAACCTCGAGATTCATGGGTGAAAAAATGTAAAGAAATGGCTCAAGCCCAACTCCTTTGCACCTCAATGCAACATTTCGAAACAAGTTATCCTTGCTGGATGGCCAAATCTTCTTGGTAAGAGCAGGACTGGCTGCCAACACATTGATATGTCGAATGTGTTTTCTCAGTGAACCCTGGAACGGATATCGATAAGGAATCTCTTTTTGAGTAGGCTGAACAGAATCTTTTGAAGGATGAAGGAAGATATGGAGAAGTAAGCAAGAGAATGGATTAACATCTCTACCGCACGCGTTGATTGAATCGTTGTTGATCACTTGATGCACGTCGGTTGCGTAATGAATGACGCCACTCATTTTATGCAGGCAGCACCTTTCCAATTGTGGCTAACATTTGTTCAGGGTTGAAGGGCTTTACGATCCAGCCCGTTGCCCCTGCACTCTGTCCTTCCTTTTTTTTGTCAGCAGCCGACTCCGTCGTCAGCATTAACACCGGCGTAAACTTATGCACCGCCATACCTCGAATAGCTTTAATGAGTGAAATGCCATCCATATTCGGCATATTCAAATCAGTGATCACGAGATGAGGCTTGGCCCCACCATTGAGTTTCTCCACGGCTTCCTGACCATCTCCAGCTTCCACCACTTCAAAACCTGCACCCTTCAAGGTGTATGTCACCATTTGCCGCATAGAGACTGAATCATCAACCACCAATACCGTCTTACTCATGGCCTACCTCACTTCGGTTAATTTCGCTCTCTGACATACTTTGCTCAACCCCTCTTACGAATTTTCGTTCGGATTCACCCTCATCCAATTCATCACTGTTTTCACATTGACGTTAAAACAAGGTCACACTATCGTTGTTCGACTCCGTCGCCGTTCCAACGACAACGGCTTCTTGTCCTTTTTGCGCAGCTTTCATCAACACTCGTTCTGACTCCATCGTATATGAACCTTCAAGTTCTTTGAGACGATGGAAAATTTCGTCCGGAAACTCTGTCGAGTCATCTTTTCCTTGAAACTCTCGTAATGGACCATAAATGAGTTCCAGAGGTTGATAGACATGTTCTAACTTTTGCCTTGTGATGTCTTGGAACTGCATGGACATCACAATTTGAGAAATGTCACTGCCCAGTTCTTTTGCTCGTCCCGTATTGACAGTCATATTATCTTTGAGTTCCTGATTCTTGGTGAGCATCACTTTGGTCATTTCCATGACACGATGTTGAGCCTCAAGCGTGTCTGAAATATCAATAGCCGCCAATGACTGCAATTCATTCATGGCCGACTCCGTTGTCTCTTTTACTTCTGTGGCCAACGTGCGAATCTGTTCAGCTGCTTGTCCTGACCGATTAGCCAGCTTGGTCACTTCATCGGCTACAACAGCAAATCCTCTTCCATGTTCTCCGGCTCGTGCGGCCTCGATCGCCGCATTAAGCGCTAGGAGGCGTGTTTGGTCAGCAATAAATTCAACTTCTTCGACTACATTTGCGATACGCGAGGTGGTTCCCACAGCCTTTTCCATTACCGGAACCGTGCTCATGGTAATTTGGGAGGTCGAGGTTACCTGGGCCACAAACATGTCCATAGTCTTTCTCGTCTCATTCAAGATTGCCTCCACTGAAAAGTCCGTTCCTGAGGAATCGATCGCTTCACCAGCTACTAATAGGGCTTCGGCTTCTGATGCTTGGTCACGAGCACGGGTCGCGATCTTTTGAAAGCGCTGAATAAGTCCGGAGGCCGCTTCTTCTGTCTCTTGAATCACCGATTTCATTTGTCCGACAAACACAGGAAGAAGTGGCGTGAGCGCCCGGCCAAAGGCTTGCCAACTTCTAGAAACATGGATTTCTTTTTCTAAGGCTTCATGAAATGCGTGTTCATCATCACGAGACGAAGACACTGAGGGGTTTCTCTTTCCGACATATCCCACGAGAACGCCTGTACACAATGCACCCAGTAACCACCACCAGTTTGGGTTCATTGCCCACCTCCATTTCTGGAGAGAGACCCAAAGCGTATGATGTGGAGTATGAAGTGATTGCGATTGACATTCGTTCTCATCAGTTCTCCTTCTCCTAACTGTGGTCTCTCTTACTTTTCATAATCCTTGACTAAATGGGCACACCCAATCCCGGCAATCTTGTCACGTAAACTGTCAGTCATCCCGGTGATCGCCAAGCGGCCATCATGAGAGGCCGCAATCATGAGTTGAATACCTGAAGAGTCCACTCGCTCTACTCCAGACACGTTGAGTTCAAGGGGACCTTCATGCTTCGACAACATTAATAAGGCTTCACGAAA
Source organism: Nitrospirales bacterium (assembly GCA_021604145.1). Taxonomy (GTDB): domain Bacteria; phylum Nitrospirota; class Nitrospiria; order Nitrospirales; family UBA8639; genus JAGQKC01. The sequence continues at coordinate 1,195 of BQIX01000324.1, read as the reverse complement.
CTCGGCGGCTTCAAAGATTGTGAGATCGCCTTCCGGATGTAACACATGCCTATCTACCAGTTCAGTCACTTCCATGCTTCACTCCACTAGAAGATTTCTCTTTAGATCGCGTGAGGAAAGATTGTGCAGAGGCAGGTCTTACAATATGTATCTAGGTCTGCTCCTAGACTCCCGACTTCTGGCAACTTTCGTCTTGATATTATTCAGGCGATCATTCCACTCAGACATTCGCGTTTTTCGCACAATTCAACTGAATCCTATGACGTGTTTTTAGGCTACTTTTATTCAATTCAAGGAGTTTATCGGTATTTACTTTTGAGACTTAAGATAATTTATGAAAGTTCTTCCCTCCAAGATGGAAAAGAACTCTTTTCCTTATGCCACAGGCGTCAATTCCTTGGGATCGACTGAACCGTTGACTCCCACCTGACATGGATTGAGAGGAATCGTAAAATGAAAAACCGCACCACCCTCAAAATGGTTCTCTGCCCAAATGACACCACCATGCCCCTGAATAATCTCATGGCAGATAGAAAGTCCTAATCCCGTCCCCCCTGCACCAGTTTGGGTCGAACTACTTTGCACAAATTTGTCAAAAATCGTCGCTAATTCACATTCAGGAATTCCCGGACCAGCGTCCCGGATTGTCACTTTCAAACCAGGAACATAGGTGTCGTCAGAATTTCGACGTCCTTGACGCACGCGAATTGGAGCACATGACACATGGACTCGACTTCCCGATGGACTGAATTTGATGGCATTCGACACAAGATTCCATAGCACTTGAGTGATTCGGTCTGCATCAGCCACAATGGTCGTGACTTCAGGGTCCTGAACGATGTCCACCTGCATTCCTTTTGCCTGTAATAATGGTTCCATCTGACGTTGAAGTGAGAGCCATAGCGCCTTGATGTCCACATCTTGAAAGGTTAATGGCATCTTGCCCGCCTCGAGCTTTGAAAGGTCCAAAAGGTCATTGACGAGCGATAACAGACGATTTCCACTTTCTTTAATCTGCGAGAGATAGGACAAAATTTTCTCGGGAGGTGCACGGTCATATCGTTCCACACCAAGCGATGCAAAGCTGAGAATCGCGTGCATGGGAGTTCGCAATTCATGCGACATATTGGCCAAAAATGTAGATTTCGCCGCATTGGCCTTCTCAGCAGTCTCTTTAGCTTCTTGCAGACCACAG
>BQIX01000323.1 GCA_021604145.1 Nitrospirales bacterium | reverse complement strand
TCCGACTTCCTTCATATCATCATTGGAAAAGAGAGCACAGGCTTGATCTTGAGCACGGACCAAATCCAGAATTTCGACAACCGTCACTTGCTCTGGAGGCCGCCCGAGTGTGACGCCGACCGGCTCTGCTGTCCTCACAATTATCCCCCCCTCGATAAGAAGCTTGGTGGCATCTTCTACTACTGAAAGCGGAACATTCAAAGCTCGTGCAAGTCGCCACTCTTCCAATGGGGGTGAACCCCCAAAATACCGCCGAGTCATCTGTAGCAGAATGGCTAGAGTGGCATGTTCACGAAACGTATGTGTATTCTGTCTCCACCGTAGCTGCATCAAATAGGCTGATGGATGTTGATGGTAATAGGCAACTTGCGCGCCCGCCAAGACGATGAGCCATCCAACATAGAGCCAGATCAGAAAGAGAATGAGCACCGCAAAACTGGAATAGATTGCACTGTAGTTCCCTGAGCTGGCGACAGTTTTGGCAAAAATCAGTCCAGCTAATTGCCACAGCACTCCAGCCGTTATCCCTCCCATCAATGCGGACGTAAAATGCACGGTGGTGTAAGGAACGAATTTATAGAGAAAAGTAAAGACAAAACAGATGAAGACAAATGGCAACAGCTTTGTCGCCCAGACCATCAGATACCCGAAAGGCTGAATTGAGACCACTTGCTGCACAAGCCAATGACTTTGTGCCGATGCCGTCAATCCAAACGCCGTAAACACAAAAACAGGACCAACGAGCACGACACTCAGATAATCGGTGAATTGACGAGCAAATGGACGGCCTTGCTGCACGCGCCAGACCGAATTCAAGGCTTCTTCAATTTTCGCGATTAAGGAATACGTCGTGTAGAAAAGTCCAGCGACACCGACAGCCCCCAACACTCCGACCTCGAGATTGTCGATAAACCCAATAATATTGCGAGTAACCTCATTACCTTTTTCACCTAATGGCTCTAACGCATGCCCCAGAATTGGTTCTATTTCTTGATGAACGCCAAACGCTTTAAGCACTGAAAACATCACCGCTAAAAACGGCACGATGGAAAGCAAAGTGGTGTACACAAGACTCGTCGCGCGTATACTAAGAACACTTTCCTTAAATTCCCAGGCCGCCACAAACATCAGACGCAGGAAACTGACCCAATATCGCTGGAGCGGCTCCAGACTTTCGAGATTGGTTTCCCACAAATCCCGCTGGCAATATTCAATGGATCGTTGGATCATGCTAAGCCTTCCTCATCATATCAAGCACCTAGCGTAACTCGCATGCTGTAAAATGTCTATACAAGAGCCTGCGCATATTCCTTCAAAGTAATATGAATATCTCCGTTCATCAATACTATACATGACGTTGGCATTCTCTTCGAATTAAATGTAACACTCTAGAGCCATACTCATGATCAGGACCCATACACTTCAAAGTACAAATTCTAAAGAAGTTCGGGAAAGCAACAATTTAACTTCCTTCTTTTTCTCATAATAAACACAGAGTTAAACGAGTCGAGCCGGTGAGTTTTTCCCGAGCCACTCTCCTGGGCTTCTCAAAACAAAGAGCCGTCTCAATCGCTAAGGATTCAGACGGCTTGTCGAGGAACTAGTATTCTCTTGTATAAACTTAGGACTTCCTCACATCCAACAATATCATCACGGCCAGGACTGGGGTTAACTGGCCGCTGTCATCGAAGCAGAAATCGTATTGAGGGTCGTCCCAATCACATTGCCGAGCGTCGTGACCGATCCAATGATCACGGCACTAATCAAGGCCGCCAATAAGCCATATTCCATAGCTGTCGCACCGTCTTCGTTGTTGATAAAAGTCATGATGTGGTTCATAAGAAATCTCCTTTGTGAAAGTTGGTTAGGGCTGTGAATGTCGTTGTCGTGGTTCGCGTTCATACCGTCTATTAAAGCAAACCCAATGCCACCGTCCCTCACCATCCCTTTCGTTATCCACTCGTAACCGTTAGACTCAACTGTTGTCCGTCCAACGCTTTTACCCGCAAACAGGCACATGCCCGTCATCTCCGCCCATGTCAACCTCCATGACAGTGGTTCACCAACAAGCTCCATAAAGGTTGGCAACCGCACGACAAACGCCACTAAGCTTCAGAATCCCGCATGATGATCATTTGTTTTTACGTGGAAACAGAAAGGCGGAGATGTTGTCAACCCACCAACCAACCCATCCGAACCTTGTATAAGTTACACGAGTCAAAAATATTTAGGGGCAACGGATAGCGTTAACGCTGCCGACAGTCCACAGACGTTGTTACACTTACATCTCAGACACCCTTATTAATCTTGGGTTAAAAACGAATGATCTTCAATCATATTTGAAAATAGAACCGGGAGAGCTTACTCATTTCTGGGTGCAACTAACTCTATGAGGCCCAAGTCGGAAAGTTTTCCTTGCGATACTTACCTTGGCCCCAAAACAAAGAGCCGTCTCAATCGCTAAGGATTCAGACGGCTTGTCGAGGATCGAGTATTCTCTTGTATAAACTCAGGACGTCCTCATATCCAACAATATCACCATGGCCAGGACTTAGGTTAACTGGCCGCTGTCATCGAAGCTGAAATCGTATTGAGGGTCGTCCCAATCACATTCCCGAGCGTCGTGACCGATCCAATGATCACGGCACTAATCAAGGCCGCAAATAAGCCATATTCCATAGCCGTCGCACCGTCTTCGTTGTTGATAAAAGTCATGATGTGGTTCATAGGAAATCTCCTCTGTGAAAGTTGGTTAGGGCTGTGAATGTCGTTGTCGTGGTTCGCGTTCATACCGTCTACTAAAGCAAACGCAATGCCACCATCCCGCTCCAATCCTTTTGCTATCCACTCGTAGCTGTTAGGCTCAACTGTAGTCCGTCCGACGCTCTACCATTAAAAAAGATTTTCTATTCACCGATGCCCAGTGTTAACCTTCACGACAGCAGTTTTGCAAAAATCCCCATCAAATCTGGCCACCGCATAACAAACGATTGCAAGTCGAAAAATCCCATGCCATCGTCGCCTGTTTTCACCTGGGAACGAAGTCGGCCACTGGAACAAATCTTCGAATCAATCGATCTGAATCCTTCTCAAACGACACGAGCCGAAACCATTTTAAAATAACAGATAGCGTTAACTCTGCCGACATCCCACTTATAGGCCATTTCAAATAACTTCTGACATTTGATGTGTCTTATGTTGTTGTCTAAACGACCTCAATCGACACTCCAAAGGGAAAGAAGGGCTCAACGTAGTCTGCCTTTCAGCGATACCTATCATAAGTAACAATTGTCGCCTAGGCCTTTTACTGAAAATTAACTGGATTCGCTATAATTATCGACGTTTTGATTGCATGCAACCTCAGTCATAATAGACTTGGAACGTGTCGTCGTCAGTCGCTTTTACGAAATAGGCAAGCGAACACGTATTAAATACGGACTTTTATGTGGGAGGTCGGTCGTGTTTATAATATCATGAGTGTATTCATTGAGGTCTTGTAGACCCCTAGATACTATTTGTGGGACTGTGAAAGGGTTACCTTTGGGAAGGAACATTCGACGTCATCTGCGTCAGAATTTCACAATAATCGTTACGGTAAGATTAAATGCGAGTGCTTACTCTTTTGGATAGTTCTATACTTCCGAACTGGGATCGAGAGAGAAAATCCTAGATGTAGCGAGATGAGACAAGGAGAAAATACGGTGAGATCTCATGCCTGAGCAGGCATGAGATCAGACATCATATTTCTCAGAGACAACTTCCTTGCTGAAGTTTGACGGCACGCCGTTTGAAAGGAGATAGTTTGGACAGTTCTTTCTTTGCCAGAGTGAGATTTTTTTGTGCCTTTTCATAGAACGACGTTTGCCCATCAATTGCGCTCTCAAAGCACTTCAACGCACGTGCCGTTTGCTTTTCTTCTAAAAAAAGAAGTCCGAGATTGTTATACGCTTTAGGAGCATCAAGCCCTCGTTGAAACGCATCGTAAGACGATGAATATTGACCAATTTTTGCGTAGGTCATTCCAATATTATTCCAAACTTTTGAGTTATTCGGTTCGACATGAATGGCCTGTTGAAAAATATCAATGGCTTTATCGTATTCCTTGTTAAGAAAATGTGCCATGCCAAGATTATTCAGAACATGAGGCTCATTTGGTCTAATGAGCAGAGCGTGTTGATAGTGATCCATAGCCGTAGAATGCCGAGATTGACGATCAGCAATGATGCCTAGAAAATTATGTGCACGCCACAACTGACTATCAAACACCAACGCTTGCTGAAATTCAAGTTCAGCTTCCGCATCTTTATTCATTCGCAAAAGCGCTTGCCCCATCCCCTCATACGCCAATGCATGCTGAAAGTCATAATCTAGAATTTCATGGAACCGTTCATAGGCCTTCTCGGCCTTTCCATGTTGAAGATAGACCTGTGCAGCCTTATGCCGGGCAGAAACTCGTGATGGTTCTAACTTCAACGACGCTTCATATTGCACCGCAGCAAGAACAATTTTACCTTGCTTCATATGTGAATCACCAAACTGCTCATACTCTTCCGACGAATATTCTTTGACATCCACCTTACTAACACTCTCATCAAAAGGAAGCCCTGCTTTCTGACGTTCAAGCACCGGTTGGTAATGCTCGTCTTGCATTTCAAAGAGTGAATCAGACGCGCATCCGGAGAGAAAGAGCAGACACCCCAAGGACACGAACGCAGTCCATATTGACGGAGAATTCTGTCTTCGATGATAGTTTAGCGGTTTTCTGTTTCGGCCTTTCATGATCCCACCGACCTTTCTTACGTATCTATGCCTGTGATGAGTTAAAGATAGTGCGTGTTTCATTACCCCCCTCCCATGGCCGGGAAGACTTTTTTCATAAGGAGAATGACCCCAGGTCCCATAATCACGATCAAGAGCGCTGGGAAAATGCATAGAATGAGTGGTCCCATCAATTTCACCGGCAATTTAGCAGCCATTTCCTCGGCTTTCAAACGACGGTTCATTCTCATCGAATCAGAATGGACTCGTAAGGCTTGTCCAATACTGGTTCCAAATCGATCGGTTTGAA
>BQIX01000322.1 GCA_021604145.1 Nitrospirales bacterium | reverse complement strand
TACGAAGTGATGGGGCTTGGACCATTGGAACCATTACTTCAAGATCCCACGGTGAACGATATTCTGGTCAACCGGGCTGATCAGATATATGTGGAACGTGCAGGAAAACTACAACCGACGGATATTAAATTTCGTGATGAGACGCACTTACGGAAAATTATTGAAAAAATTGTCTCGGCCATTGGCCGGCGAGTTGATGAATCCTCTCCCATGGTTGATGCCCGATTAGCTGACGGCTCCCGGGTGAATGCCATCATTCCACCACTTGCGTTAGACGGCTCTTCAATATCCATCAGGAAATTCTCCAAAGATAAGTTGCAGATTGACGACTTAGTGGCGAAACGGTCACTAACTCCCGAAATTGCGGTATTGCTCAAGGGCATTGTCGAAGCCCGTCTGAATATCTTGATTGCAGGTGGTACTGGCTGTGGAAAGACAACAATTTTAAATATTTTGTCGAGTTTTATTCCATCAGACGAACGTATTATTACCATCGAAGATTCCGCCGAACTTCAACTCCGGCAAGACCATGTGGTTCGACTGGAAACTCGACCTCCAAACGTTGAAGGCCGAGGTGAAGTGACGCAACGTGAGTTAGTCAAGAATACACTCCGAATGCGACCAGACCGGATTGTTCTTGGAGAAGTTCGGTCAGGAGAGTGCCTAGACATGCTTCAAGCTATGAATACTGGTCATGATGGATCGTTGACAACCATACATGCAAACACACCTCGCGATGCGTTAACACGTGTCGAGACACTCGTAGCCATGGCCGGGTTGAATTTGGCAACTAAGGCGTTACGTCACTACATTAGTTCTGCCCTTGATGTTGTGGTGCAAATGACGCGGTTGTCTGATGGAACGAGAAAAATGACGAGTTTGCAAGAGATTACGGGCATGGAAGGTGAAATTATTACATTGCAAGAGATTTTTTCATTTCATCAAACCTCATTAGACGAAAATCGTATGGTCAAAGGAAAATTTGCGGCGACTGGTGTTCGACCAAAATTTGTTGAACGATTTAAAGCGTTAGGCATTGATATTGATCAGGAAATTTTCGATCCGACTAAAGTGTATGAAATATAACGGAATGATGGAGTGGTGCCAGTATTTTGAGGAGACAGAATTGAGATGACGATTCTTATCAGCATCGGCATCTTCATCAGTATCATTCTGTTTCTTGAGGGTGGCTTTCATGTCTATCACACGTATATCAGCCCGAGAAACAAAAAAATTAAACGACGATTGCGGAACTCGGGAAAGCCTAATACATCAGGTCATGCGCAGTTGCAGCAAGCGAATGTTATTCGACAACGGGCGACAGGCAATGTGCAATGGCTCAATGTTCTGTTGTCGAAAATCACAAGCCTTTCAGCAGTCGAAACGTTGTTGATTCAAGCGAATAGTCACATGCCTCTCAGCGTGTTTGTCTTAATCTCATTTGTCACGGCGGCATTCGCGGCTGTGGCGGCCGCGCTTTATCAATTGGGAGTTCTTGGGATGTTAGGCTGTGGGATGGTTGGTTTGTTTCTTCCACTTATGTACATGCGCTGGAAACGGAAAAGCCGATTTTTAGTGTTTCAACAGCAGTTACCCGACGCGTTAGATTTGATGGCAAGAGCATTACGAGCTGGTCACGCTTTTTCCGTAGGCATGAAAATGGTCGGCGATGAATTTCCTGATCCGATTGGACCGGAAATGGGGAGAGCTGTCGAAGAAATTTCGTATGGCATTGAAATTCCAGAAGCCCTAAAAAGTCTTTCAAAACGCATTGAATGTGTGGATTTAAAGTTTTTTGTGACCGCATTGATTGTTCAGAGAGAAACTGGCGGCAATTTAGCAGAAATTATTGAGGCCATTAGTCGATTGATTCGATTGCGGTTTGAGCTTCTGGGAAGAGTTCAAGCCTTGTCGGCTGAAGGGAAATGGTCGGCTATTGTCTTGATGGCGTTACCGATAGTTTTGCTCTTTGGACTTTCATGGATTAATCCTGAATATATGGACCCCTTGTACAACGACCCAACCGGGCAATTGATGTTGGCCGTCGCTATCGTGTGGATGTCGATTGGTGGCGTGGTTATTAAGCGGATGATCAATATCAAGACTTAATAGGCAGACTATGGAAATGGCATTAGTCATCAGTGGGTTGGTATTTGTCGGCATGTTAGTGCTCATGATAGGGAGCTATGCTCTTTTCCAATCTCGACAGCGTGCGAAGGAGTGGGGGGAACGAGTTAAAGGGAAGTCTAAAGCTAAAGAAGAGGCCAAGCAAGATGAAGGCCTTGGGTATCTCAAAGCGCAAATGCTTCATCTCTTGGAGAAGTTAGGACAAGCCAATAAGCCCAAGGATCAAGCTGAAACGTCAAGGCTTCGTAAAACGTTAGTTTCTGCAGGCTACAGAAGTTCGCGAGCGCCCATTATCTTTCTTGGAACGAAAATATTTTTGATGTTGATCTTCCTCGGGATGTTTTTTCTGTTTGGCTCAGATCTGACGAAAGATAAACCGTTGTCGTATTTTATCGGTGGGATGGTCGGGTCAGCCATGGCAGGATTCTATGCCCCTCAATTGTGGCTCTCTACTTCTGTCCAAAAGCGTCGTGAACGTATTCTCGATGGATTTCCAGATGCCTTAGACCTAATGGTCGTTTGTGTTGAGGCAGGTCTCGGTCTGGATCAAGCGATCGCGAGGGTTGGAGAAGAAATTAGTATCGGGCATAAGGATCTTGGCGAGGAATTCAAAATTTTAAGCTTGGAGTTGCGGGCAGGTCTCACACGGGAACAGTCCCTCAGAAATTTGAATGCACGGACCGATGTGGATGAAATCCGTAGTCTTGTCGCCTTGTTGATTCAAACCGATCGATTTGGAACCAGTATTGGACAAGCCCTACGAGTTCATTCTGATTCGATGAGAATGAATCGTCGCTTGAAGGCCGAGGAAATGGCCGCCAAATTGCCGGTGAAATTGATGGGGCCACTCATTCTGTGCATTTTCCCAGCGCTCTTGATCGTGATTATGGGACCAGGCGTCATTCTCCTTATGAAAAAAGTCTTCCCGGCCATGGGAGGGGGATAATGAAACATGCACTATCTTTAACTCGTCACAGGTATGGATACGTAAGAAAGGTCGGTGGGATCATGAGAGGCCGAAACAGAAAACAACCAGGGCAATTACATAATCAGAGAAAACAGAATTCTTCGTTGATACGGATTGCGTTCGTGTCATTGGGATGTCTGCTTTTTCTATCCGGATGCGCGTCTGATTCACTCTTTGAAATGCAGGACGAGCATTATCAACCGGTCCTAGAACGTCAAAAGGCAGGGCTCCCGTTTGATGAAAGTGTCAGTAAGGTGGATATCAAAGAATACACACCGGAAGAGTATGAGCAGTTTGGTGATTCACATATGAAGCAGGGAAAAATTGTTCTTGCTGCGGTGCAATATGAAGCGTCATTGAAGTTAGAGCCATCACGGGTTTCTGCCAGATATAAGGCTGCACAGGTTTATCTGCAACATGGAAAGGCTGAGAAGGCCTATGAGCGGTATCATGAAATTCTAGATTATGATTTTAACCACGCGTTGGCATACGAAGGCATGGGACAAGCTCTTCTACGAATGAATAAAGATGCGGAAGCTGAACTTGAATTTCAGCAAGCATTGGTGTTCGATAGTCAGTTGTGGCGTGCACATAATTTTTTAGGCATCATTGCTGATCGTCAATCTCGGCATTCTATGGCTATGGATCATTATCAACACGCTCTTCTCATTAAACCAAATGAACCCCATGTTCTGAATAATCTCGGCATGGCACATTTTCTTAACAAAGAATACGATAAAGCAATTGGTATTTTTGAACAGGCCATTCATATTGATCCGAATAACTCAAAGGTTTGGAATAATATAGGAATGACCTACGCCAAAACTGGTCAATATTCATCCTCTTACGATGCGTTTCAACGAGGACTGGATGCACCGAAAGCCTATAATAATCTTGGACTTCTTTTCTTAGAGGAACAACAAACGGCCCGAGCGATAAGATGTTTTGAACATGCAGTCAATGCACAAACGACGTTCTATGAAAAGGCGCAAAAAAATCTCACTCTGGCAAAGAAAGAACTTGCCAAGCTGCCGCCTTTCAAGCGGCGTGCCGTCAAACTTCAGCAAGGAAGTTGTCTCTAAAACAAGAGATCTGATCTCATTCCAGCTCGGATATGAGGTCAGATGCACTCTCTCTTTATCTTCGTTGTGGCACATCATTTCTCAATAATGATTTCCCTGAATTTTTCTCTTGAGCCCAGCTCAAAAATGCAGACCTACCCAGTCTCGTGACCCTTTAACTCTCATCACGCGTTAACATTCACTGTGAAGTTTTGACGCAGATTACGTCGAATGTCCTTTTCCGGCCAGTGTGAATCTTTCACTTTCCCACAAGTAGTCTTTATGAGCCTGAAAGACCTCAATGTAAACGCCCGTGACATCATACGCACTACTGCCATCATGAGTGTCCGTATTTAGTTAATCCTCAATCGCCTATTTCGCAGGCACGGCTGACGACAATACGTACCTGACCTATTATTGCTGAGTATGATCGAGAGCGAAACATGGAGCATTTCGTGGGCTGTCGACCGAATTAACGCTATCCGTTGCTTCTGAATATGGTTGATCTGAGTCGTTTGAGAAGGGTCCGTTTTGGTTGGTTTGCGAGTAACAATATTATGGGCCTTCTGTTTCCACGTGATAACAACCGGTGATGGTGCGGGATAATTCGACTTCTTGTCGTTTCTCCTTCGGTAACCGGATTTGGTGAGGCTTGCTGCCGTACCGTTGTCGTGAAGGTTGACACGGGGCGCCGGTCAAGGGTAAGCCTGTTTGCCGGTAAGAGCGTCGGACGGACAACAGCTGAGTCTAACGGCTACGAGTGTATAATGAAAGGGTTAGAGAGGGACGATGGCATTGCGTTTGCTTTAGTAGACGGTATGAACGCGAACCAGGACAACGACATTCACAGCCCTAACCAACTTTCACAGAGGAGATCTCCTATGAACCACATCATGACCTTTATCAACAACGAAGACGGTGC
>BQIX01000321.1 GCA_021604145.1 Nitrospirales bacterium | reverse complement strand
GAAATGTGCGTTTGAGTCACGGATGCTCGAACCTGGGGAACACTTTGTCATCTCCAATTTGCAGCCGGGCGATTATGCCTATCATTGCGGCATTCACCCCTTCATGCGCGGCTTCATTCGGGTTAAAGGGAGTAGTTGGGGTGCACCCTCATCGAGTATTTGATGTGGTGTCAAGCTGGGTTTTCATGACAATTGGGTATGTCTTTTCACTCCAATTGTGACGATTGTTGTGATAGAGCAAGGTTTATTGCGCAGAAATGACCCCTGTGATACAGTTTCGTTCCCTGGAACTGGGTATGAAGACGTCTTGAAGTTTTTGGTAGTTTCTTCACTGTTTCTTATTCAAAATGAATGGTACACAGACTGGTCCCATCGTCTAGCTTGGCCTAGGACGGCACCCTCTCAAGGTGCAGACACGGGTTCAAATCCCGTTGGGACCACCAGCCTTGCTGCCGCCTGCCCGGCTAGCCTGGTACCAATGGCGAACGGGTGGGTTGGGATATCGTTCTACAATTTCACAGCTTGTGACTCGTGCAGTTAATCAAGAAGTCTCATAACCTACTCTCTCATTTCTTTCGTCTGCGTTCCATTCGCACACATCTGATAATCACCATAATCTGAGGTTCGGAATACTTATGCATACACGACAATTTCATGATGGCAAACAAGATGGATTAGAACCACTTGAATCGCTTGATCCTCTCGCAGTCAACTCATTCTCAGATTTGTTGGAAGCGATGAAGAAAACGGCCTTTGGCGGACGTCGCCTGGGTGAGGCGTTTGATATTCTCACGAACATGATCGAAGATCCGGACTGCAAGGTGGTGCTGACACTTTCTGGAGCCATGACCATTGCGAAAATGGGAAAAATAATCAGCACGATGATTGATCACGGCATGGTGCAAGCGGTGGTCTCAACTGGTGCGCTGATGGCACATGGGATGAGTGAGGCGGTCGGAGCGACGCATTATAAGTATCAGCCCACTATGAGTGATCCCGAGTTATACGAGAAGGGCTATAATCGCGTCTATGACACGTTGGAGATGGAGCTCAACTTAAATCATGTTGAAGAAGTTGTGGGTGAAACCTTAAAGCGACTGTCTCCGGATGAACCGCTGTCTTCGGAACGCCTCAACCGGGAGCTTGGTCAAACCCTCGCTGAGCAATTCGAAGGTCCTGCCATTCTCAAGAGCGCTTATGAAAAAGGTGTGCCTGTGTACATACCCGCCTTTACGGATTCAGAGCTTGGCCTTGATGTCTCCATTTGGGCGATGGCTGAGCATTATCGGAAAGGACATGAGCTTCCTTCAGAGAAAGGGACTCCTCTTGATATTTGGACTCAACTACAACAATATCGACCGACATTTAACCCGTTTTTGGATCTCAATAGCTACACGGAACAATTATTGTCTGCCAAACGGTTGGGAATTTTCACGATTGGCGGAGGCGTTCCACGGAATTGGGCGCAACAGACTCCTCCCTATATTGAGATACTTAATGTCCGACTGGGGACCAATTTGAAGCCGCCGCGTTTCCACTACGGGGTACGGATATGCCCAGAGCCGGACTACTGGGGTGGATTGAGTGGTTGTACCTATCAAGAAGGCGTGTCTTGGGGTAAGTTTGTGCCTCAACATGAGGGCGGACAGTTCTCTGAAGTGCTGAGCGACGCAACGGTGGTCTGGCCAATCTTGATGATGGGACTTCTTGACCGCATCTCAAAGAAACAGACTCATGCGTAACTGAGAGAGTCATGCTCTCTTGTGTCTTAGACTCGACAACGACTTGCTGAGAATGACACAATGGTTCTGCAATATGTTCACTGCTCGTTCATTGTTAATCTCTGGGTGATAAAGAAACCAAAGCCTATGTCTTCTATGAAAATGAATCCATCTCACAAGCGGGTCCTCAGTTCTGTCCAGGCCATTCTGTTCGGACTGTTGATCTTATTCGTCACCACTTTTGCGGGTGCTGAATCATCGACTGACTTTCTCGTCCGAGATAGTGACATTGTGCGGGGTGATCCCAATGCCCCGGTGACGGTCTTGGAATATTCAGACTTTACATGTGGGTTTTGTGAAAAATTTTTCCATGAAACGTTTCCACGTCTACTGACTGACTATATCGACACGGGAAAAGTCCGCTTTGTGTATCGTGATTTCCCTCGTGCCCCTGGCGGACCCGGTCTTCAAGCTTCTCAGGCAGCTCGTTGCGCCGGAGCACAAGATGCCTATTGGCCAATGCATGATCGGTTGTTCAATAGTGACCAACAGTTCTCCCCAGAGCAACTGACGGGGTATGCGAAAGAGCTAGGGCTTGATACCTCAAAGTTTTCGGAATGTGTGAGTGGTGATAGTTACGTCAAGGCCATTTACCAGGATCGAATTGAAGGCGGAACGCTTGGAGTCCGCGGAACACCAGGATTCGTGATCTTTGTCACGTCACTTCCTAAAGATGGCGAGATGGTGATGATTCCTGGAGCCTTTCCCTATGATGTGTTTCAGGAAGAAATTGAAAAGGTGTTGAAGTCTGTGCCTTCGAAAAGTGCATCGTAGCCATGCGCGCTCTCATTTACTGGTATTTCGCGGATTATCGCGGTGGTTTAACATAAGAGTAAGGGAATGCTAAGTACTATGTCCGATTCTTCTGCCTATTGGTCTGTTGAATGTTCTCCAGGTGAACCAGATTTGTTTGTCTGTATGGATTGTCTTGACGAAGTGTTTAGAGCCAAGGTTCCGATACAGGGATGTCCAGGTTGTGGTGCGGTTTCAACCTTTGAGGCCTTTGCCTTAAATTCTTTAGTCGAATGGGGCACGCCGGAGTTAATTGCCAAAGCCCAAGCGACTGGAGTGCAATTGCATGCAACTCCCGTGTCGGCTGATTCGACAGCATTGACTGATGGTCCGCTTACAACCTAACCTCCGTGACGGCAATGTCGACAGAGACTCATCGGCCTTTTTTACTTGGCTCAGAATGGGTTCAGACTCCTCAAACTGAACCGGTTCTCAATCCGTACAATCAACGTGTGCTTGCACATGTCTGTCAAGCCGGGGAACACGAAATATCTCAGGTTCTCCAATCAACCGCAGAAGCCTATTCGTTCCTAAAAAAATCCTCCGCGCATGTCAGGGCTAAGGGGTTGCAGCAGATTGCCGCCTCGCTTCAGCGTCGGCGCGAAGAATTTGCAAAAACGATTTGTGAAGAAGCAGGGAAACCGATTACTGATGCTCGCCGAGAAGTTGATCGTGCCATTCAAACATTTTTGATTGCCAGTGAAGAAACGACACGGATTCCAGGCGAAGTCATCCCGATGGACCGTATGCCGGGAATGGAAAGCTACACGGGTATGCTCCGTCGGTTTCCAATTGGGCCGGTGTTGGGGATTACCCCATTTAACTTCCCGCTGAATCTGGTGGCGCATAAAGTGGCGCCATGTCTTGCTGCTGGAAATCCCATTGTCATCAAACCTGCCCCTCAAACTCCACTCACGGCTTTGTTGTTAGGCGAAGTGATCCTTGAGTCTGATTTTCCTGCTGGTTCGATGAATGTCGTTCCTTGCCACACTCTATTAGCGGAAAAGCTTGTTCAGAGTGAAGGGTTTCAGGCCTTGAGTTTTACAGGAAGCGCTGCCGTCGGATGGATGCTCAAGGCAAAGGCTGGGAAAAAGCGAGTGCTCTTGGAATTGGGCGGGAATGCCGGAGTGATCATCGAACCTGATGCTGATGTGGATTTTGCCGTTCAACGGTGTGTTGCAGGAGGATTTGGTTATTCTGGGCAAACGTGTATTTCCGTTCAGCGTGTCTACGTTCATGAGTCGATCTATGATTCGGTCGTCGACAAAATCATTACACGGGTTCGCAATGTCGTCGTCGGTGATCCGGCACAGGATGAGACAGTCGTTGGGCCGTTGATTGATGAAGGTGCGGCTCAGCGTGTTGAGTCATGGGTCAATGAGGCTGTCACTCAAGGGGCAACGATTCGTATTGGAGGCACTCGTCAAGGTTCAACGGTGACACCGACAGTGATGACAAATGTGGAGCCCCACATGACCGTTTCCTGTCAGGAAGTGTTCGGTCCTGTGGTGATGGTGACCCCCTATCGAGAGTTTGAGGATGCCTTGCAGCAACTCAATGATTCAATGTATGGATTGCAAGCTGGAGTCTTTACGCAGAATACACAAAAGGTCTTTCAAGCCTTTCAGCAACTTGAGGTTGGAACGGTTCTCTCCAATGAAATCCCGACATTTCGTGCGGATCATATGCCGTATGGCGGGGTGAAAGATTCCGGTCTTGGTCGGGAAGGCGTCAAGTACGCCATACAGGAAATGACGGAACCCAAGTTATTGGTCTGGAATGTCCCTATGCCATGACTCTTGGAGGAATTGCGTTAGAAGGCTGAATGGTTTCTTTCGTCATCAAAATGTAACATGCAATTATCGAGTTCTTTCTTGCACCTTGCCCTCGACTCTTGGTAAATAAGAAAACCTTGTGTTGAGTGTTTGTCAAACTATCCTTCATCTACTCACCCTTTCATAACACGAAAACGGATTCATACTATGTTTCATCGAGTGCTGGTGTGTGTGGAAGGACAAGTCAGTGCAGGAAATAAATAGTCTAGATCTCAAAGAGAAAGAGGAGGAGATATGGTACCAACACATATGTTTTTGACTCGAGGGGTCGGTGTACATCGAGAAAAATTGACCTCTTTTGAGGAAGCGCTGCGAAGTGCAGGAATTGCGGCCTGTAATTTAGTCAGCGTCTCTTCAATTTTCCCTCCAGATTGTAAAATCGTCCCACGGAAACGGGGGGAAAAGCTCTTAAATCCTGGAGAAATTACGTTTTGCGTCATGGCACGATCAGAAACGAACGAGCGAAATCGGCTCATCTCGGCTTCCATTGGGTTAGCGATACCGACGGGCCGCGAATCGCACTACGGCTATCTGTCTGAACACCATGCCTATGGGGAAACGGATGAAGAGGCCGGAGAGTATACCGAAGATTTAGCGGCACAGATGCTGGCCACCACACTTGGAATCGACTTTGACCCCGATGTGGCGTGGAAAGAACGTGAGCAAGTCTTCA
>BQIX01000320.1 GCA_021604145.1 Nitrospirales bacterium | reverse complement strand
TCGTCTATAGCTGGTTAACTAGAAACTTTTTGGATTAAGACTGCGAGAGTGACGACTATCAATTCTTAGAACTGAGATGAATCTATACTCTATCAGATGAATCAATCCTTGCAAAAGTTCTTTCTCACGAGAATATCATGATACCGGTTGCTCATTACGTACGATCGAGTTGCCCTATTAACTGCCTGATCACGCGCAGAGTGTGGTCAAGATCGCCCCGTTCCATGCCACCCGCACACTGATTGGCCCAAGGAATATGTTTTCGCATAATGGCCGCATACTGTTGCGTCCCTTTCGCAGTCAGAGCGACCAACTTGGCTCGTTTGTGATCTGGATTTCCTCGGCATTCTACAAACTCATCATCTTCTAACGCATCAACCAGGCGTTGAACATTCTGACGGGAAAGCCCAATCCGTCGCCCGATTTGCGGTACGGTCAATGGTTGACTCGCAAGTGAGATAACACCTAACACTTTCCAACGCGCCGTCGTTAAACCAAACGGCTGCACCAACTTATCCCCTTCGGCAAGAAATCGTCCATAGAGCCTAAACACCTCGAAAAGGACTTCTGTAAAGGCTATGCCTTCTGGAGAATATGACTGTTGAGCTGAACCATTCATATTGACACTTAATTGTCATAATAGCATCACTAAACCAAATTAGCAATATACACCAAACATCAATGTCCCAAAGAACAAACCGGTAGAAGCCGTAGCGAAACGAGATGCGTTTTGGAATCAATAAGCATCATGACGATAAAACCGAGAAAAGAGAGAGAACGCCCAAGGAGTTGGTGAGAGACAGGACGAACGGAATAGCATCTTCGGAGAGAACCCTATACAAACCCAATAACCTATTTTCTTTCGGGAATTATCACTGGATGAGGTTTACCTCCAACATTCCCAAGAGAAAGAATTTATTTTTTCTTAAAAAAGAATTGAAGACTTTTTAAACTTAGAGAGTAAGAAAACCCTAACCGTTCTTGGAAAAATTCCTGATCGTTAGTACATTTGTATGTACACTTAATTATGACCTTTGAGTGGGATGGATGAATGATAAACAACACTGCAACTTTGTGAAGCATGGGGTGGACTTTCAAGATGTGGTCCGGATTTTTGCTGACCCGGTTTTGGAATGGGTTGATGACCGGGAAGATTATGGAGAAAAACGAATACTGTCCATTGGTGTCACGGATGAAAAGTATTTTGTTGTGGTGTCAACGTGGCGGGAGAACTCACACCGGATAATTTCCGCATGGAAGGCAGGACGAGATGAAAAAGAAAAATATCACGACTATCACGCTTGAGGAAGCATTAAAAACCAAAGGCCAGACCCAAAAGGATGCTCCACCCGGTCCTCCGTTGCCCGAGGATTTTTGGAAACATGCGAAAGTGGTGTACCCTGATGGCCCCAAGGAAGCGACCACCATCCCCTTTGACGCGGATATGTTGGCATGGTTCAAAGCCCAAGGCCAAGGCTATCAAACGCAAATGAATGCGGTTCTACGGTCCTACTATGAAGCGCATAAAGATGAACCAAGCGTGAAGCAATAAACACACCTCTTATTTGTCAAAAGTGGGTGCCGATAGAAACATCTGCTATCAGTGATCGAAAATAGGCCCCACTATAGTTAGGAAGAGAATCGCTTCAAAAAGGAGAATGTCCCCATTTCCAACTTCTTTATAAATTAGAAAATCTCGCTATGAAGTCAATGCTGTACAGTTTTTGACAAAATGCCTGAAAGGGGGTACGATTGTAGGTACGATTATGTATGGACGTTGAATGGGATGAAAATAAACGGGAAATCAATATCAACGATCACGGTATCGACTTTGTCCGGGCCGCGAGAATTTTTGACAATCCTATACTCGAACGTCTCGATGATCGTAAGGACTATGGAGAAGACCGCTATATTGCCATTGGCCATTGGAACGAACAGTTTTTAGTCGTCGTCTATACATGGCGAGGAAACAATCGCCGGATTATTTCGGCATGGAAGGCGGGACGAGATGAAAAAAGAACGTATAACCAAAGTATCGGGTAATGAGCTGAAAAAAATGGAAGACCGCACACACGCGAATGCGCCTGTGGGTCCATCATTGCCAAAAGACTTTTGGAAGACGGCGAAGGTCGTCTATCCTGATAGTCCCAAGGAAGCTGTGAAAGTGCGGTATGATCGGGACGTGTTGGAGTGGTTCAAAGCCCAAGGCCGAGGCTATCAAACGCGAATGAATGCGGTGCTACGATCTTACTATGAAGCGCATAAAGATGAATCAAGTGTGAATCGGTAACCCCGTTTCTTATTCGTCAAAGTGGGTGCCATTAAAACATCTGTTATCGGTGATCGGAAATGGGCGCATTCCTCGCGCCGATAGACCCACTCTAGCTAGAAAGAGAATCGATTCAAAAGGAGAATGTCCCCATTTCCACACTTCAAGAGGGAGTATAGCGGCCAAAATGAGCGGCTTTTTAATGCGGAACGAGGGCAGCGTTAAAAAATCCTGCTCAATTTTGATGTTAGCACTATTTTTTCTCTTTGATTTTTCTTCCAGTCATACTTTCCAATCTCTTATTCAGCTTCTTCTCTAGATCCGAAAAATTTTTGTATTCTGGGCAATTATAACCTGCCAAATCAAAGTGAAGAGGTTCACTAGATTTACGATAGAGAATTACTTTCTTGCTAAGGGCATGTGCAAAACCTACTTCATAATATACATTGGGTCGTGCACCAGTGAGATCCGCATATAAAAATTCCGATGATCTAATTTTGTTAATTATTTCCTCAGTTATTTTGCCACTATGCTCGATATCATCTGCCCGTTCAGCGGAAATACCAAATTGCTCAAAAGTTCTTTTTACTGTTAAGTAGGCGTCTTCTAGATCTGGCCGGTCAGGCTCCATCCACATCATTATAAATGCTATATCTGTTTGAATGGCTGTTGATTTTTGTCCCGTAGTGATAATGTTTTTTTCAGCTATTTGGACAGTTAATGGATTTACAAGCTCTACAATACTAGCTATTCGTCTGTGGCAATCCTCAAAAATTTGTAATGCAGTATCAGGATAGACACCGTCGTCATCAGTTTGACCGGCTGGTTCTACCCCAAGAACAGTTCCTTCATCATGCAACACTTCTGGCCCCCAATACCGGTAGCGACAAAGGTGAAGGGAAGACCTTAGCCCTTTAATAGCGTGACCAAAATCAATTTGATCAGTTTGTGAAAGGAAAGTTGTTAGACGGGCTGACTCAGATATTAAAGGTGCCACCTTTATGATTTCTGTTACTATTGTTTGGGCTTTTTTCTGTAATATGTCATCCAGCTTATTCCAGAATTCATTCCTTTCGATTTTCCCCCTAGGGTAGGGAAGAAAAGATTTACCTTCAAACGATTGAGAGGCTTTGCGGAAAAAATCTACCCCTTCCTTATGAATGCTTTCAAGATCTTTGAGTAATTTTCCTCTATCTGATTTGTCCATAATTTTATCAGGTTTGAAGTGCTAACTAGTGAGTATATTGGTCAGTATATCCTTCTTTATAAGCCAAAGTCGTTAGGAGGTTGAGGAATGGGTGAAAGGTATCCATATAACAGAATCCGCTATTCTGTTATATCTCCGCCAAGGACCGAGTGGTCCAGCCAGGGCAATGTCTCTTTTGTTGTGAGCAGCCATTGATATTTTCCTAAATGACGATTATCGCTCTAGCTAGACTCATTCCAACTTCCCTCAGGTTCATAACAAATTCCTAGATCAAAAGTGTTCCGTCCCTTGCAATCCTGGCATATCCAGCATCTTCCTTTTTCCATCTCTTTTGGCCAGAAGAAGGATTTCTTCTCACAAATCTTGTTCCCGTATTTAACTTCATAATAGTGAGGTCTCCATTCGCCCTGACCGTTCCCTCCGTAGACAAGCGTGTATGAAGCGCGGCAGTCGTAGCATTCGACCTGCGCCTCAGTTTGCCAATAATGGACACGCTTACGCATTGTCGCTCCACACTTCAAGCAGTCGTGTGAAGCAAAATTACCGAATACGTTATTGTAGACAGGGGACAAAAGTGAAACGGTTATCAACAGGTGAAAAATTGCTGCAAAATAATAACTTACAAATTCTATGAACCAACGGTCTGAGAGCAGTTTATTCGCTGCGCTTACGAAAATCGATCGGCCACTACCGGCTTTCCTTTGCCATTCCAGTGGCCTGCGCTCATCCACTTCGTGACATGCTTGATGGCAAATCGTCCATCAGGGGCTAACACCAAACAACCGGCTTCGCTTCCCTGGATACGAGTGACTAATTCCTGTAAGGTCGACTGGGTTGCCTGTTTGGGGCTCTGGCCGTTTTTCATCAAGCAAGCAATCTGCTTTGCCATGACTAAGCGCATGATGCCTTCCCCAAGTCCGGTCATCGACACGGCACCGGCTGTGTTATCCGCGTACACACCCGATCCGATCAGCGGCGAGTCGCCTACTCGGCCAGGAAGCATCATCGGCACGCCTCCGGTTGAGGCCCCAGCGGCCAGGTTGCCGAAGCTGTCGAGAACCACAGCTCCCACCGTGTCATACTGAGTCATTTTCTTATACAAGGTCAGGCTTTTCGTGTTTCGCATGCCCTTAAGACTTGAAGCGTTGCTTTTCATGATGTTCTTGGGAGTCTTGATTCGCTCCAACCTAAAATGTCGTGCCAGGCGAGTCGCGTATCGCCCAATCAGGAGAACATGATCAGTTTCATCCATGACAAATTTTGCAGCAGAAATGGGATGACAAAAATTTTCTAGTCCTGCAACCGCCCCGGCCTGCAGTGAGGCTCCCTCCATAATCGAAGCATCCATCCGTTGAACACCGTCTAATTGCTGTCGTGAGCCTAACCCCGCATTGAAGAGGCCGGATTTTTCAAGATGGCGAATCATTCCCTCAACCACGAGTAAGGCCGATTGACCACCTTTCACCATGTCGAATCCAAGGATCAGGGACTCGGACAGACACGTTCGTTGTTTCGAGGTGAGCTTTTGGGAACCAGCCCCTCCATGGATCAGTAATTGAGGGGTTCTATGAAAGGATGGTGACATCACAAATTCAGCGAGAAAGTTGGAG
>BQIX01000319.1 GCA_021604145.1 Nitrospirales bacterium | reverse complement strand
CTTGCCTTCTTTATTCACACAGGAAAATACGGTCTTGTCAGTTTTGTCATATTACGGAAAAGTGACCCCAACAAGATGACTTTGTCGATCATAACTATACGCACTGGTAATACCCTCAGCATTGCTTACTGAGATTAAATTACCGATGTCGTCATGTGTATATGTGGCCGAGCGGCCTTGCCCATCTCGGATGGATGTCAGGCGATGAGTCTCGGGATCATAATAAAACGTGATAACTTTTCCCTCCGCGTCACTGATAGACTCCAAATATCCGTCAGCCCCATACGCAACCGATAGAGCATTTCCATATTGATGTCCCTGAATGTGAACTAACCGGCCTTTTTGATTAAATCCATGTATCACTCCGGTTTCATCATGGAGCGTGTGAGTCCCATCTCCGTTTTGCTTTATGACACGAGGCGTTTCTTCTTTTGAAATAAAGGTGCCTCGTTCTGCAAGAGTAAATAGCGTCGATGAACCATTGGCGTCAAAAAGCTTTAATTGGTTATCAGAAGCATTTCGTATATGCATCAAATAATTGTGCGTCCACCTCATGCCAATTGGACTGTCAATACGCGCATTTGAGATGTAGCTTCTTACCACTTCTATATTAGTCCCTACCCCTCGAAAACCAATATCCACCGCAGCCTCTTTCCCGAAATGTCCAACCCACCATCCATACTGCTGGCTTGTAACATTGTCCGATCCTTGACCTTGCAACTTCTCACTCGGCGCACAACTGTTTGTGCCGACAACCGTCAGAATGAAGACCCACACCACGAGATGACAAGAGACTCGTCTGCACACGAAAAACT
Organism: Nitrospirales bacterium; assembly: GCA_021604145.1. Classification (GTDB taxonomy): domain Bacteria; phylum Nitrospirota; class Nitrospiria; order Nitrospirales; family UBA8639; genus JAGQKC01. Next base: position 4,275 of record BQIX01000319.1, on the reverse strand, counting down.
CCTTGTTCCACAGTCTGCACCTCACATGTCGAATATGCGCAATTCCTATTAAAAGGGTTCAAACCGCTTAAAATAGTATACGGGGCAAAACAATAGGATTACAACCGCGCAAGCTTGTCAAAAACCCTTGCAAGAACAGTACATTACGGCACAAAACTACCATCGGTGTGGGCGGCGATTACTCAGAACCTGACTGGAGATAACCTTCTCGCCACCGAAAAAAATCTGACAAGCCTGATGTGACGATACAGACATATTGGCAATTTGATTATTTCGATTACCGTGAGGTAAACTCGGTCGTTTTGCGCGAAAAATGCAAGTTATGACAAGTTATCTGACGTTTGTGCCCAATTTCTTCAACTGAAAGATCTCCGACTCCACAGTGTTCTGTTAGGGAATTGAGAAGCTGTTCCACCATTCCTAACTTTGTTAAAAAACTATCAGTCTTCATCGAGTACTTGGCACACTCTCTCTTACTATTTCTCATACTTTCATGACATCGACGAATGTGAGGACCGATTTAAGTGAAGGAGGAGAACATTTTGACTAACAACCTGATGCACCTTGAATGCGACAAGTCGATTTGGTCGAGCAAGAAACCAAGCCTTTCGATCTGGAAAACGAACAGCTTACTCATGATACTCTGTCTACTCTGCTCGTCCCCAACCCTTGCCTTAGCTGCAGAGCGCATTGATCCCTATGCGTGTGGGTGGTTTGCAGGAAAGATTCCTGCTACCGAATACCAAGCCGAAATCGAAAGTCGTCTCGTTAACCCACCGGCAGAAGATTCTCCCGAGTACCCCTATCGACTCTGTATCATCGCCGAACTGATGAAGAGAACTGGAGATCCTCGAGCTGCATCATACTATGAACAGGCCATTCAACTACACCCGGAAGAACCTGCTCTCGAACTCATCTATGGAGAATATTTGCAGTGGTTACGTGGCGTCCGTCATGGAGGATTGGCCATGGATGCCAAAGAGCACTATCGACGAGCTCAAGAAAAAATTGCCAATCTCAAAGCCCAGGAACGGTGGGGGGCAAGAAACGATGCAAAAACCAGCGATGATTTAAAAAAGTCTCTCTTTTACCTTAACCAAGCCAACGGGATCGGTTTGTCTTTCGGTGGCAACGACCCTTCTGTCTTCTTCAGTACCATCACCGAAGCTCGTAACGATACAGTGGCATTTGATTATCAATGGGTCGATAGTCGAGACTTAAATGGTGAAGCGCTCTTTGCGCAAAGTGTTCTGCGTAGAATGCTTTCCAACGGTGAACTCGATGCTCTCGCCCGCCAAAAAGTGGGGTTGGTGACTTCCAATCGCTTGCGATTTCAGCCTGGTCAACTCCGCGCATTTGACCTCACGTATCGCTACCTTCGGTTTAATGACTCAAAGATTCCTGATTTCAACGATCCAACACATTTCGTCAACGATGTCGGCCATGAAATTGGAGCAGGTATTTCCGACGACTTTCAACTTCCCTATGGATTTGATCTGTTTGTCAAGGCCGCAGCACAATGGTCACGTCGCACCACGCCAGCATTGACCTTTCATGCACGAAAAGAAGACGTACAACGATATGACGCCATTGCCGGTTTATCACGCCTCATCGGGGAAGGGAAAATCGTTGGTGAATTTCAATTCACACATCAAAATTGGGATCCGGGCTTCAATTGGGATGATATCAATTCGTATAAAGGAAGCATGGTCTATCAGTCACGCCTTTTTGGGCCAAATAGACTGACGCTCAACGGATACTTTGTGTTTCAGGACGTCGATCCCAGTCAAACGTTCCCTGACAATGACAACCAACGTGCGATTGTCACTCAAGCCGCCTATGCATTCGACGTCCCGGACATTCTCTTCGGGCGTTACATTTATGAAGGAGAAACGTTTGGGGGATTTATAGAAGAAATCACGCTTATTGCTTCTGGGAACGAAGTAAAAAGGCAGGAGTTTTTCGGCGGGCTGACACTCCGACGCATCGAATTCTCACCGGCCCTCAATCCATTTGACCTGACATTCCGCAGTTCTTACTATGAGAGTGATGTGAAATTCGACTCATCTCAAGACCATACCCAATGGAGAAACCAGCTCACTGTCGGCTATCGGCTCGTGGAAAATCCACAAGTTCAGTGGATCCCCGACAGAAGAAATGCCATCCAACCAGCTTTACTCAATCTTGAAGTCCCCATCCGTCACGATTCCTCAATCGAAGGGTTGAGAGAATTTGCAAACTATCGTGTGGGGCTTCAAGTCAAAGGAGATTTTATCTTTACTCGAACGACCGTACCATTTCCATTTTACGGAACCGTAGGTTACGCCTTTGAAAGATTCTATCATCTCAAAGAGAATTTCCACATTTTACTCTTCCGTCTCGGAACAGGCTTCTAACCACTGAAAGACGCTATGACCTAGAAACCTTACCTGAGCGAGAATTGACAATGTCATTCGACACTATCCTCCTTACAAGAAACTCATATTCAGGCTTTACGACTGGTATCTACGGAATATAAAATTCCCCATCGGCTCCTCAGTGACTATATCATGCTCAAACTTCCACGACCGAGTTACCATTGCGTCATCGTGTCATACTCACGGTACAATTTGCACCATGATCGTATTAAGCAAATAGCCTTCAAATGGTTTCTGATGGGTATCGGCGTGCTCAGTTTCAGCCTTGCCGGATGCACCTCAAATTTGCGATGGGTTACCGAAACTCAATTCATAGCACCAGCTTGCATCCCCAACCGTCTCCCAACTTGGGATGATTTCTCTAGAAAAGATCCTCCCTCTGCGACTCCCTCAGCCCAAACAGCGATTCGATTTCTTTTAAATGATACCCCCCCGCATATCATTGCAAAATTTGATCAACAGTATTCTTGGGTCAAACCAAAGTCTGCGGACCCGTCGAATCCTGCGGAATGGATTGCCTCAGAACGACTGCTTGCACACGAGCAGGTACATTTTTTAATCAGCTGTTTATTGGTCAGACAAGCCAATCAATCCCTCCAACCGGAAGAAGACCCTCAAAAAATGTTAGAGCTTGTGAAATCTGTCGCTCAGCGAATTAATGTCCAATATGACCTCGATACCAAGCATGGGACGGATGACGAAGCGCAACAGAACTGGGAAGCTCAAGTGCAAGAACAATTTGAAGACGTGACGATACAAACAAAGAAAACACGAGTGAATCTTTCACGCACCCCTCACTAACCTATTAACATTCAATGAGAATAGTGTGCGAGAAACGCGTATCCAAGAACAAATTCAAAAAGACACGATTCACTTGAAGAGTATCATGAAGTGGCCGATATGAGACCGACACCGCTAATCATTATGCTGTGTATCAGTATGAGTTTCCTCACCGACCAAGCAGGCTCATTGCGCGACGAGGCAGTCGGGCAAACACGAACGGAAACCAATTGCAATATTGGCATGCTCAAAGACCAAACCAGTAGTCGTTGTCAGATTCCAATTCCTTCAGATTGTACCGTTGTGAAACGTCCAGGATTCAACCAACCCTGGGCTGATATCTCGAAAGGGGGCACCATCAATTGCCGGTTCGAAGAACAAGAAACAGATTGGGAGACGACGATTGTGGGAACCTGTGATACATGTACAAGCGATCAGTGCTCTGCTCGCTTTAGCGTAATGTTGAAATGTGTCAGTCCGCAACCTCCTCCGACAATGCAACAGCGAGCTCATTAATTATCTTGACCGTCGTTCCAATCTGGCTCTCCTAATGTCTCTAACAGAATCCATCAAACAAGAGGCGTCCCGGTTAGGATTTGATGCAGTCGGCATTGCTCAAGTTTCACAATCCATTCCATCAACAGATCAACACCCTTCACCAATTGAAGATCATTATTCCTCTGTCACCTCACAGCTCTATGCTCATCTGATTAATTGGCTGGAATATGGCTATCATGCTTCAATGGAATGGATGGGCCGTTTGCCCGAACGTCGCAGTCACCCCGACATGGTACTGCCAGGATGTCGGTCAATTATCTCAGTCGGTCTCAATTACTATACCGACGCGCAAGCTAATGAATGCGAGGGCAATGGCCGAATCGCACGATATGCCTGGGGAAAAGATTATCACAATGTATTCAAGAAACGGCTGAAACAACTTGAAGCGTTCATTCAGTCCCTCGCTCCCGAGGCACAAACAAAATGGTATGTGGATACCGGGCCGATTATGGAAAAAGCATGGGCACAAGAAGCAGGCCTTGGATGGATAGGCAAGCATTCAAACCTTGTCTCGTCTGAA
>BQIX01000318.1 GCA_021604145.1 Nitrospirales bacterium | reverse complement strand
GAATACCCGTTCACCCAACCAAACCATGAAAGCACTACAACAAAACACGCCAAGAAAATCATCAGCATGACAAAGGTTATTTTACTTAGCATTGTCCTCGCCTTTCGAGTTCATAAGCCTTTCAGTATCCATTGTCGGAAAAATCAAATCAGAGCTTGAACAACCTCCTTACTCTATATTCTCTTATAATTGTAATACCTTCTAGGCTCATTTGTACACACGGATGCTCTAGAACACTCAATTTCACAAGATTTCAGAAAGCATATCTTATGCCCAGATAGATGAATGGCTGTAAAAATGTTATTCAGACACAATTTACATCCACCACACACTAACCATAGTTATATCATTAAGCATAGAGCATACCACCTTGCCAAGAAATAGGACACATCAAACTTACACTACATTTTTTCCAATTAGCGATGCCCCAGATGGGCTGCCGGGAACACTTGCTTTACGGTCGGGGTCTCACAAGTGATATCACGGATCTGGATAGCTCGGAACAATCTGAAAAGCCCAACGCTCACATAACCTTCTCTAACAATGCGCAAGCTTGAGGATACTCATCCCGACAACTCAGGCTCAAATCTTTAAACCCTGCATCGAATTGCTGAAGTCGAAAATATGACAATCCACGGAGATAATAGGCATGAGCCTTACTTATTCCATCCAAGCCTAACTGCAAGGCCTCGGACACATCATCTATCACACGTTGCGAAGCATTCATGCTTGCATACACCCGGCCTCGAAAAAAAAGATCCTTCGACCGTTGAATGTTTTTTGACTTTGACTCCTCAAGAACACGCGCGATATCTGAAATCGCTTGAGTGGGATGGTTCATTTGAAAATAGAGAGAGGCACGCTGGCGATAACAATCGTGTAAAGCTAGATTATTTTGGGTTGTTCGATTGGCAAGTAAAAAGGTTTGAATCGATCGAGAAAATGCCGCAAGCACTTCTTGAGACTGATATCGTGTCAATGAGGTATGGCCTTGCGAACAACCGTGACCGCTCTGTCCAGGAACAAGAACCATGGTGTCATTTGTTTTTCGAACTGACGTTTCTGGCATGTTCACAAACGTTGATGGTTCGCGAGAGCTTGGCAGAGGGTTTTCAGTCAGGGAATGTCCTGACTCCTTATCAACAAGAATATTGGAATCAATATCATTATTTTTCTTAGAGTTCTTGTTCGCTCTATGACTATTGGTTTCTGTGAACATGGCTTCGGCTTCTGAAGGAGCAAGCACTTTCTTTTTTTGAGATTCTGAAGGATTTTTCCTCAATACCAATTTCGATGTTGTGTTCGACCTTCTTAACGCATTCTCTTCTGCCGAAGGTTTCTCCTGTTCAGCGACAACCACCCTTGATAATTTTCTTTCTTCATCTGAATTCAATCGTCTTGTTTTTTCATGACGATCCAGTGCCGATTTCTTCTGTCCAACAACTTCTTCCGTTATTATTTCACGTGGTGTAGGGCGAGGTTGCGGAGTCCCTATAGACTTCAAGCGATCATCAGGCAACATCAGAACAGACAGGCTCGGCGACAGCGTTTGATTGGGGTTTTCATTTGTTGGTTCTGCTACATCTTTCGTCTTCTTGACCGTAATGTTAGGGAGAGACAGCGTGTCCTCACCATGGACATCTGGCTGTTCCTGGGGCACAAGACTATCATCAATAGGAAGAATAGGGGTTTTCGTTCTCTTATTCACCAACGTATCGTCTTGCCTTGAAATCGGTTTCTGTGTATCGTTTTCGACATCCTTCTCACTCATATAACTCGGGAGGGCTATCGCCTCCATACCGGGAAACGGCACCTGAGAAACCTCATACCGTTCAGACATCTCTGCCTGTCGTGTTTCTCCATCCGCCCAAAGAACAGATAACGGTTCGTCCTCTAAGACCACATTCGGCATTTGGGGACCAACAGTGACAGGAGCGTCTGAGTCTCCTCTAATATTAGGCAGTTCCGGCCCAACCAATCCAAACTGTTCGCCATTTTGTTCTAATACTTGAAAATCTGGATATTCCATCGCTTCAGAGTCTTTTACAATAGCCTGATCATCATCAGGAGTCTCAGAGCGCTTCCCTTTTTCGTCTCTGAAATTCAACGAAGAATCTACTTCCTTATCTCGACTCGGCTTGATGAACCTTGCATCTTTCTTCGGAATGTCCACCACAGAAGAAGATTGCGTCAGCTCATTAGAGTCTTTGGGATCAGACTCTGAATTGTCGGGGAGATCGTTGGAGTGAGATGGTTTATTCTCAATAACATGAAATGACCCATGTAATTGAGACGAAGGAAATTTTTCGGAAATAGGGACACTGGCACCTATAAAATGGGATGCACTCTTTTCAAGTTCGGTCGTTCCCTGGACAGTCCAACGTTCATGGTGTCTAACACATCCTCCAATCAAAATCGTCGACAAAAAAATCAAGAGAAGGCATCTTAGGTACAATTTGACGTACACACACATTTTTTATCGCCTAAAGCAAGTCATACGGCACAAGCATCGTCAGTTATCTGAAACAGCTATCGCTCCAATGATTGAACGGAGCAATACGGACATGGACATACCGGCCCACTTCATTTATCGGTAATTATTTAGAAAAGTCTAAAAGGGAGACGAAATAGGTGAGTACTAGCTGGCCCTTCCCGGGTCCACTGAATTAAATACGATGAGAAGGAAGTCACGATTCGACAACGAATGCGCTAATCTACAAGCTATGAGCTATGAAAGAGCAGTTCGGGTGAAGAAGATCGTGACAGCCCTTTAATCTGTAGATGATAGATACCCAAGCTCACCCAGCCCAATGACCAACTTCAAACATTGGAAGGTGATACCCGCTTGGATTATAGCTAATCGAAATACGTTTCAACTAAACCTGAGGACTTTCAACGCGATATCCAACGTCTCAAGAGAGCGAAGGTTCATTGATTCGGCTATAACTGACGATGATTGACGTTGTACATCACGTATTGGGTGTCAACATTGTACATGTTGACGCGTTATCGTTTCGGTATAACTGAAACGGCTATAGGGGGAGAGGGTCACGACAAGTATTCTTTAGATTTCAGCGTAATCAACCTTTGGTTCATCAAGCGCTAAGATACATAATGTCTTCAGTAACAGACGATTCGCCGCCTCAGGTTCGCCGTAAATGCTCTCCACCATTTTCTCATATCGCTGTTTTCGATCGAGTCCCTGAGCCAACCCAAGAAGACGAGCAGTGTTGTCTACAGGATGAAATCCCATTTGGCTAGCCAATGACGTTTCCGAATTCTTTGGGACTAGTAAGTTTCGCATTGGAAAATCCTCTCTTGAAATAGTGATTAAGATTGAATTCACATTTCTTTTGTAAGAGAGCAAGCGCAATGCCATCGGGATATTTCACGAAAAAACGAAAGATAATGAAAATTTTCTCCTAAAAAATCAACACCTTTCACTCAATTAGATAAATTCACCCCTTAGACATCTTTCGTTCATCTGCCTGTATCTAGAAAGATAATCCCTGTATCTATTTGGATTTTGACAGTCTCGTCAAGAATATGACAGGACGTTTGTTCCTTCACAAGGTTGAGGCCATGCGTCTGGAGCAATCACAACATGCCGATTCAAGAAGCGTCATTCATTCAGTGAGGAAGCACCACGTTGTGCCACCAAGCGAAAAATTCGGGAAAATTAAGGGGTTTCAGGAAAGAAAGCTCAGATCGGTTTTGTTTGATACGGTGATTAGCTAAAGCTCTCAGCTAAAGAGCAGGAACGGAGACAAGAGGCAGGTTCTCACACGAATACGTTCTGTTTGTTGCGCCTTCTTAACCTTCATTGACTACAGCGGGTCCACATACCTTCCAGTAGCGCCTGGGGGTCACCAACACTCAACGCGGTTCTGCTCCTGAGGTGTCGATTTGAGGTCGCCTTGGCTAGGATCTTTGTCTACCTGGCAAAGTGCCGCCTATGCATTGAACGTGGAACCCAACTCTCCCCCCTGAAGTGTTGAATGAAGGGTCGCCAAGCCAGCGTCATTATCCACGGAAAACATTGAAAGTCAATTGAATCAGCTATAAGCATTCACCAACATCATAATTATTTTTCGACTTCATTTGTTCGGGTATAGACGATCTCCATCATACGAAATTCTTGTCCAGTTTGATCTAAACTGAACATCTCATATCGATGATGATTCTCATCAACAAACGTGATGACCCCACGGTAGGCTCGCTGCCCCATCAGGGCATCTGTATACAGTCCCTGGTCTGTTAACGTCTTTTGACCGTGATCATAGGTACCTTCACCGGTCATCATGCCTGTCCCCATATTATCCATCCACACGGTTTGATATTTTCTCTTTTTGTTGTCAAATCCCGTAAAACCCAATCCATTAAACGGCTGTCCCATCGATGTGCCCGTTGCGGTATGCTTGAGATAACGACCACCCATTAGCCACGTGGTTTCGCTCGTACCTTTTGATACCTCAGGAACACTGCCAGGCTTCATCCACCATTTCACTACATGGCTCCATGTCCCAACCAACGGATTTAATACTTCATGATTGTCACTCGGAGATGCATACGCCTGCCATTTGGCCATCATCGTTTCCATCGCAGCATCCATGGCTTCAGGCTGTGTCGTTTTTTGCTGAGAAATATCTTCTCCATACCCTACACTCACAAACAAGAGACAGAGGCTGATGACTCCGCATACTCCAATGATCGCTCGTTGAGAAATACATGGCTTCATGAACTTACCTTTCTCTACGTGAGTAACATTCCAGGTTATAGGCTGCATTCCTCATTTCTCTACCGACAAATCTTGACACACAACGGGAAAAACCACAATCCCTCCCTCTCTTTCAATTCTTTTTTTCAGCAACGCCCCAGGACATCTTTTCACATCGTGTCAAACCGGATGTCTCTATTAAACGACACAATACCTCCCGCTAAACCCCAGATAAAATTTTTCTCGAATCCAAGCAACCTGCTCCTCCCGCATGCAGTTGCTTACAGTTTCTTTTCAATTTTAGCCCAGGAGTCACGTAAGGCAACGGTCTGGTTGAACACGAGTTGGTCTCGCGTCGTATCAGGATCCACGCAAAAAT
>BQIX01000317.1 GCA_021604145.1 Nitrospirales bacterium | reverse complement strand
AACGCCACCGCGGCCACCGTGCCCGCTGAGACTTTTAAAAATTGCCGTCTGGAAAGAAACATTGCATGCACCTCCTAAATTAACGACCGAACATTCGGCCCAAGTGATACTGCATCTCTCACGATAAACCTTGAACGAGCTCTCACCTCCTTTGTTGTTTTACTTTTCATTTCAATATGTTGCATATAAACATCGAATTATCGAGATTAATATAACTGTTCATTGTGAGAGCAATATCCAGTCCATCTCAGAATTAATTCAATTTAACCTTATAAACATTTGATAAATATATAAATACATCTTATTCGCTCAATAAAAATAGAAACGAAACAAAATTACCTGACGTGGTGTTTTAGTAATATAATTATTTGAAATATTACTATATTAAAAAAATATTAATAAAATAGACAACTTATAAAAAATTACAATGATACGAAAAGGTAACACAAGAAGAGCTTCGTAACATTCAAAAACATATATGTTACGAACCTTATTAATGATGGAAAAGGAGAGGTGGGTAGGGTCTTGACCTAGCGAAAAGAGGTTATACCAACCCTGTCACAATATTTTTCATAGAGAAGGCAGCTACGACAGAGAGGTGAAGTTGGTCTGCAGAGATTTTGTCCGAATCGCACTAGGAGATCATTGAAGTGTATCCAGTACCGACGAGGGAGCTTTTTCCTTAACATCCATTCTGTTTCTTTTGGGTTTTGAGTTCTTGTATATCCCCATCGATTACAAATCCGATGAACATGTACATCAACACAGATACCAGGCTTACCAAAACCAACCGTCACGACAAGATTTGCCGTTTTTCTTCCGACTCCATTAAGTGTGAGTAATTCCTCAATCGAATCTGGAACATTCCCTTGATAAACAGTGATAAGTCTTTGACAAATTTCAAGAATTTGCTTTGCCTTCGTGCGATAAAATCCTACAGGATATATAGCCTGTTCTAAGGTTGCCAACTTCAGCTGATTCATCTGAGTAGGATTATGAGCGAGAGAAAAAAGGCGACGTGCAGCATCTTCTGTGGTTTGATCTTTTGTTCTAAGACTCAGCATACAGGTAATTAATATTTGAAATGGAGAAGATGAGGCTGCAGACAGGACTCCTAAGAGTGCCGCAGGCCACTGCCGTACCTCCTGCCTCACAATGCGTACGACAGCGTGGATATCTTGATCCCTCATTTTGGAACAGATTTCGAGACTTAACGTAAAAAACTAGAGGAAAAACGAGTAGCAGGAAGTATACTAGGTAAAAATACCAGGAAAGAGAGAACAAGTCTAAAAAACTCGGTGCTTTGATAACCACTTTTGACGACGTCTCGCAGCTTCGCGTTCTTTAGCTTTCCGTTTCACACTTGGTTTTTGATAGAACCTTCGGGCCTTTAATTCCCTAAAGAGACCATCGGCGGCTAACTTCTTTTTTGCGACTTTGAGAGCTTTCTCGACATTGTTGTTAATGACTCTGACTTCCATGATTTCAGCCTTAATTTTTCTTAAAGTTTAATTACCAAGGACCTTACTTTACCACGCCTTCATGACCCTAGCAAGAGTCAGATTTTAAATTTAAAAATTAAAAATTCATATATTTTTCAAATACTTACAATACACACAGAGTACTCAGCTCTCTTTTAGGGCAGCAACCATATCTAAAACCATTTTTTTCCCATCACCGAACATCATTAATGAATTGTCTAAAGCAAAAAGTGGGTTGGGAATGCCTGCAAAACCAGGGCTCAAGCTTCGCTTGATGACCACAACAGTCTTTGCCTTATCGACATCAATAATTGGCATTCCAGCGATTGGACTAGACGGATCAGTTCGTGCAACCGGATTGACGACATCATTGGCCCCAATAACCAAAGCCACATCAACCTGGTCAAATGTTTCATTGATTTCATCCATTTCCTTTAGTGCTTCATAGGGTACATCTGCCTCGGCCAGAAGCACATTCATGTGACCAGGCATTCGCCCAGCAACTGGATGAATCGCATACTCCACAGTTACACCACGACTTTCGAGAAGAGCAGCCAAGCTCGCGACAGGATGCTGAGCCTGAGATACGGCCATTCCATACCCAGGGACAATTACAACACGGCGGGCCGCGTCGAAAAGCAGCGCGACTTCTTCCGGGGAAGCTGATTTAACTTTTCCTGCATAGACATCATCAGCGCTCGGTCCGCCGCCAACGGGAGCCAGCACACCGAATAAAACATTCGTCAACGACCGGTTCATGGCCTTACACATGATCTGCGTCAAAATCAGGCCAGATGCTCCTACTAACGACCCCGTGATAATCAACACGTTATTCGACAAAACAAAACCATTTGCCGCCGCCGCCAATCCAGAATATGAGTTCAACAACGCCACAACAACAGGCATGTCAGCACCGCCAATCGGCATAACCAGCAAGACGCCGAGAATCGACGCGGTCCCAACAAGACCCCAGTAGGCTACATAACTCGTTGGATCGACTACGACCCACACAGCAAACGACAATGTCACTAAGGCAAGCCCCGCATTGATGACTTGTTGCCCAGAAAATAAAAAGGCATTTTCATTGACCAGCCCTTTTAATTTTCCAAATGCAACGAGACTTCCCCAAAATGTCACCGCTCCGATAAGCCCAGATGCGGCAATAGCAATGGTTAACTGAATGATTGGAACATCTGTTCCCTGCGCACTTTCAAATAACGCGGCTCCAGCCACCAAAACTGAGGCAATCCCGCCAAATCCATTAAACAATGCCACCAGCTCAGGCATTTCGGTCATCTGAATTTTGATTGCCAGCACTGCACCAATGGCTCCGCCAATTACAATTCCCAGCAAAATCATTTCGAAACTCACGATTCGCTGATTGGCGAGGGTTAAGATGACGGCAACGAACATTCCTGTGGCACCAAGAAGGTTTCCACGAACAGCCGTACGAGGATGAGTGAGTCCTTTCAACCCTAAAATAAAGAGGACCGAAGCAACCAAATAACCAATATTAATGAGAACGCCAGACATGAGAATTAGATTATCCCTTAGTTATTCCACGAAAATGTTTCGCGTACTATTTCTTCTTGAACATTGAAAGCATACGATTTGTGACCATAAAACCACCGACAACATTAATCGTCGCAAAAATAACTGCCAAAAGACCTAAAATTGTTGTGAGCGTCGTGACTTGTTCACCCGCAGACAGAACAGCTCCAACTAGCGTAATTCCAGAGATCGCATTGGATCCAGACATTAAAGGCGTATGAAGAGTCGGTGGAATTTTCGTAATAATTTCGAATCCAACAAAGATGGCGAGCACAAAAATGGTGAAGGCCATGATGAACGTTTCCATTATTCGAAACCCCTTTACCTAAGATTTACCTAAGATTGAGAAGTCACGGGTAGCCCGAGCACTTCTCGAATTTGTTGATGAATGACCTCACCATCACGAGTCAATAAGGTCCCACTTGTGATTTCATCATCCATATCGATTTTTAATTCACCTTTTTTCACAAGATGTTGCAAAAAGGTCGTAATATTTTTGGCATACATTTGGCTCGAATGGTAGGGAACCGTACTTGTCAAATTTTCAGGTCCATGAATTGTGACACCATTCGTCACAATGACCTGACCCAGCTTCGTCAACTCACAATTACCACCACGTTCTGCCGCTAAGTCAACGATGACGGATCCAGGGGCCATCCCGGCCACCATGTCAGCCGTGACAAGCACCGGCGCTTTCTTCCCAGGTACAGCAGCCGTTGAAATGACGACATCACTCGATGCTATCACTTTTGCTAATAACTCTCGTTGTTTCTGATAAAAAGCCTCATCCTGTACCTTGGCGTATCCGCCTTTATCTTCAGAGTCTTTCGTTTCAATCGGAAGCTCAACAAATCTTGCCCCAAGGCTTAGAATCTGTTCTTTTACCGCAGGGCGAATATCATACGCCTCCACTTTCGCCCCTAAACGGCGTGCCATGGAAATCGCTTGAAGACCAGCGACTCCCGCGCCAATAATAAGAATTTTAGCAGGCGTCACCGTCCCAGCAGCTGTCATTAACATTGGAAACATTTTAGGAAGTGAGTTCGCGGCAAGAATGACCGCTTTATATCCTGCAACAGTTCCCATAGATGACAAGACATCCATGCTTTGAGCGCGGGTAATTCGAGGCATCAGCTCCATGGCAAAGACTAACGCTCCACGCTCACCTAGAGTTTTCACGGATTGTGGATCTGTTAAGGCTTCGGCCATTCCAATCAACATTTGTCCACTCCGAATTAATGCAAGATCGGCTTGCCCCTGGTCAGGATTGGCGCCCAATAAACGCATCTGGACAATAAAGTCAGCGGCTTCAAAAACTTGAGCACGAGTCTCAGCAATCTTTCCGCCTTTATCTATGAAGGCCGAGTCAGGGTACCCGGCTTCTTCGCCAGCTCCCTTTTCAACCAAGACCTCGAGGTCGATCTTCTTCAACGATTCTAGGACACCTGGAACTAAAGCAACTCGATGTTCGCCTGGGTAAGATTCTTTTGGAACGCCAACAATCATAAGATATGCACCATATCGTTATCGTTTAACCTAATAGCCGTTTCAAACTTACTTCCGAATGCTTGAGGTATAATATTATTACGCGACGACAGTCTTTAATTCAGTACACATGTAAAATAATTAGATGCGCTATCGTTATTAACCCCGTCAGACAAAGAACGTAGGGATACCATAGGGTTTTCGTAAGAATCAATGTGTCTTTAGACTGTCCTCTCATAGTTCAATGGGCCCAGTACATATAAGTCATTGTTTTTACTAACATATTCAGTTTGTCTAATTAATTTCTGACAAAATATGAAAATATCTGCAACGTCTGGATTTATCGATAAGGAGAGAAGGAGAGCATGGTCTCCCGGTTTAATACCATTGATTAACAAGCTCTGTGGTATTGAATAACATCGCCCGTTTCTCTGTATAACACGCATGCCCGTATAAATGTGCGCGTGGTGAGGCTTCCCCATCAACTTGATAATCCACCAAGAGACATTTTCCATCATTCTGACATCGCGTCCCACGACGGGCACATTCCAGCCACCGCTCGAAACCATCGTACGGTTCGACG
>BQIX01000316.1 GCA_021604145.1 Nitrospirales bacterium | reverse complement strand
GGTTACCTCATAACGAATGGCGTGATACGTTTCTGCCCCTTTGAAGTTGACTTGATCGTACGGTTTCTCTTTACTGGTGCTCCGGACTCCATGAATTTCCGTACCGGTCTTAATCAGTTCAAAGTCTTCTCCGGTCATAGGGTCTTTATAAATCGTGGGAAGGTATCGAGTCGGTTTTTTTGTCAGATCTTTTAATTGCACTGGGTACCGATTGGGGCGAAGACTTTTTTGCACTTCATAGTCAGCCGCATAGCGTTCAAGGGCTTCCTTGATGCGTGTCCCGCGAAAATGGAGTTCTGCCTCTCGATCTCGCTTCATCGTCACCGACCACTCCTGACCGATGATCATTAACGAGATGCCCATCATGGCGACGAAAAACATGGTCATCAAATATGTAAAGCCATGTTCGTGTTTCATAGCTGTTATCGACGTCATGCTGAGAAAGGTCTGAGGGTCTTACCTCATGATACACGTATGCCTATCGTTCCACTCTTGCATTATATTTTCGCACCTAAAGGACTATAGTGCAAATTTTATGCTCGGGTAGCCATGTCGCATCGTTTCAAACTCAATATGACCACCAGGCACAGAACTTTTAGTCATGAGTGATAGAGTTGGGGGTGAGAGTAGAAAGAGATCATTCCTTATTGAGAAAGAGATGATTTCTGCGTCTTGGAATGGTCGTATGTTAGGTTCTGGCTGTCACAGGCCTTGCTATTTTAGGGGTGATCGGTGTGGTCATCCAGTCTGAAGGGGGAGGTGTCGACTTCAGGTAAGCATTATGATCGTGGATCAATGAGCCTTGCGGTAATGCATCCCAAAGAGGGCCAAGACTTTTTCGAATACGATTCTCATAAAACGAGGGAAGGCGGTGGCTTTCTCCTGTAAGATACTTGAGGAGCTGTGGATCTGAATCCAGTAAGCCTCGAACTTTTGTATGGTATCGGATACGCCCAAACCCTTCAGAAGACACTGCTCGCAAGCCATTCATCCATTTGGGAATAATTCCTCTATTGGCCTGGAACCTTCGGATGATTCTCGGCCACGAAAAAGCATATCGAGACAGTTCGACCACATGATCATAGAATTCTGGCCAAGTGTAATGTTTCGGCGTCACATTCATCGACTTATTATTATCGAGAAAGTGGAATGGGAACGGGAGCACACGACCTTCCCTTTGGAGCTCAAGATTGACGGGCACCGATTGTCCGAAGGCTGACAGCAAGGAGAATGCCGGAAATGCTCCTGGGGAGCGGTCAAGAAATCGTTTTGTGAGTTCAAAGGGTTCTGGTCCTTCATCCGTGTCTAACCCTAAAATGAAATTAGTTTGGACATAGGGAATATAGCGGAGGATCATGTTGATATGGTCAGAAACATGGTCGACTTTTTCAATGCCAATGTTTTTTCCTGTTCTTGATTTGTCCCCAAGGGAATACCACGACTCAATTCCCGGAAGCATCGCTTTAAATCCATTTTTTCGTAAGCGTGATAAGTGGGGTTCCGATAGGAGGGACAAGGTCATTTCTGCAATAAAGTCAACTTTCCTGTGTCCGATGGCTTCTTCGATTGTCGTCATGTACTCATTGAATCGAACACCAAAATTTGGATCATGCCACGCGACTTTTGGATGGCGAATCTTCTGGAGAAGAAAATGCAAGTCTTCACGAATTTGGTCTGTTGGGACGGGTTCATAATCAACTTCTGAATCGATGCAGAAATTGCAGGTATAGGGACATCCTAAACTTCCGATCATCGGGACAATTTTAATTGTTGGAGCTTTCGCAATCGTGGGTTCAATATACTTCCAACGTTCTTTGACACCTGGAAGATCAACCGGCTGCTTCTTGGCTGTCAGCTGCCGTCCGAGAGGTCGGTAGGGCGCACAATCTTGCAGCACTTCTTGGATCACGGCTTTATCGGTAAACCCAAGGACATAATCAAAATATTGTGCAGCATCTTGAGGGTAACTCCGTGCATGAGGACCGCCGAGTACCGTGACGGCTCCTTGACGTCGGTATAAGTTGCTGATGGCATAGGCCGTCATGGCTGATCGAGTAAAGGCTCCGATAAAAAGAAGATCTGTCTCACCTTGCAGTTCATTGTTCAAATCTTCCGTTCCGGTGTAACACACAAATCGAACAGTATGACCAGCTTGTTCGCACCAGACGGCGACAACCTGAGGCATAATACTGGCCAGATTAGGATTCATCACGCGCGCATACATGCGTTTCGTCGGTCCTTTCGTGACGAGATCGAGTATAGTAATGCGAAGAGATTTCATAGGATCACCTTAGATGTGTTGGGGGAGAGGAGGCCCTGAATGATAGAGGGTCAGAGGTCGAGTGGGAATCGTTGCATGCTCGGAAATGAAAGCTCTGTGCCTTTTTAAACAGTCATTCGCTTCCCGATGCCCAGAGAGATCTGACGGTATGAAGGCAATTCACACTCTAGGTGAAGATAGTGGGAGAGTCAAGGTAATGTTAATTTTTCGTCGTGAAGAACTCTCAAGGCTAGAGTACGGCTTAGACCAAAGGGTCTATTTGTTGATCGTGTAGCACATTCACAACGTGTGAAGGAACGCGAGTGGATTGGTGGAGATGATCATGTGCTATGCGTTTATCAAGGCTTGTCTTCTCATCTTTGCCTAAATGCCAGCAGCCGGGGTCATTGTTTGACTTAATGGATCTTGCCCGTTAGCCTTAGTGAGTATGGCAAGACAATTACGGTTAGAGTATGCTGGTGCGCTGTATCATGTGACAGCTCGGGGTCATGCGCAGCATGATATCTATTGTGATGACCAGGACCGTCGCCGATTTTTAGAACTCCTTGGTTGTGAAGTGAGCCAACAACATTGGCGATGCTATGCCTACTGCTTGATGAATAACCATTACCATCTTGTGGTTGAAACGCCTGAAGAAAATTTGAGTCGGGGTATGCGTCGATTGAATAGTCTCTATACCCAAACTTTTAATCGTCGTCATCAACAAATGGGACCTGTGCTGCAAGGCCGGTTTAAAAGTATTCTTGTTGAGAAGGATACCTATTTATTAGAACTGTGCCGCTATATCGTGCTTAATCCGGTGCGAGCCGGTTTGGTCAAACAGGTTCAAGATTGGAAGTGGAGCAGTTATCGAGTCACGGCGGGTCGGGAGACGGCCTTGGATTGGGTGGATGTGGCTGGAATTTATCAATTTTTTCACCGTTCAAAAGATGAGGCTCGACGGCGTTATCAAAAATTTGTACGAGACGGTGTTGATGAGCCGTCGCCGTGGAAACATGTACGAAGTCAGATTTTCTTGGGGACTGAGCCGTTTTTATCCTCCATGGCGAAACTCGCGAAGAGACAACCTCTGAAGAATGGTATCCGCATGCAAACGACTCCGACTCGCTTGACGGGAAAGCAGGTGTTAACCCGGGTCGGACTGGTCTATTCCCTCAAGCCCCAGGAACTGCTGACTCGAGAGCATCAGGGAGCATATCAGTGTGCTGCTTGGCTGCTGCGTCGAGTCGCGAACGAACCGTTGGGAGTTGTCGCAGACCGATTTGGGGTTTCACCCTCACGGATCTCGCATATTCAACGGACACTCGAGAGTCAAGGGTTGAGTCGTGAACAAGCCAAGGCCCAGCAGTTATGTAAAGTCAAGTAATGACCCCTATAGCAAGGAGGCTATTCATTTTGAAATTCTTAATGTATCTCGTCTTGTTCCTGTTTTCCTGTCTTACGCTCACCACGCCGTCATTCGCGGCAGTCGGAGATGTGAATTATATCTCTGACGAGTTGAAAGTCCCGATGAGGAGTGGGCCGACGACGGGTCATCGTATTATTCATAGTGGTCTACCGAGTGGAACTCGCCTCACGATACTCGGGACTGATGAGGAGGGTGAATTCACTCAAGTTCGAACCGAGGGTGGGACGGAAGGTTGGGTGCGGTCTCAATATTTGGTCGTTGCCCCGATTGCCCGCGATAAACTTGCGGATTCAAAGAAACGCCTTCAACGGCTCAACGAGCAAATGGCCAAAGACCGTCAGGCACATGCAAGCATCCAGTCTGAGTACAAAGAAGCCCAGGCGACCAATAGGACGCTGAGTTCGCAGGTCGAATCCTTGACCAAAGAGCTGAATGAACTGAAGCGGGTCTCGGCTAACCCAATCAAAGAGCATGCTCGTAATGTCGAACTGACTCAGCAGAACGAACTCCTACGCCATGATGTCAGTGAACTGACCTCTACGGTGAAACGATTGGAAGATAACGTTCAGCGTGATTGGCTGGTGTATGGTGGCGCTCTTGTGCTTATTGGTCTGATCTTTGGAGTGGTCATTAAAGCACGACCCCGAAAAACCACTAGCTATTCCTCACGGTATTCGTAAGCAAGAACAACAATGGTGGGCATGTATGTTGTCAACAAGGAGTCGGATTGAATTTCGTCGCTCTTGGACTCAACATGTTAGGATACGAAGCTTATTAAGAATGATGATCGAAGCTTCGGGGCAGGGCGAATGGCCATGAAGCATAAAAAGGAAAGAGCCAGATTTGATTGAATCGAATAGTGTAAGAGCTAATAAGGTTGGTAAGGAGTCTTTCTGCCAATCGACGTATTACCACAGTTGTTTTATGCTATTCACTTCTCAAATTCCAATACGTACATTCTGCTTCTTCGCATTCTTGAACCATTCGGTATCTCTCGCTACACCGGCCAGGTTTCTTCGCGCCAGGCCATGTCCCAAAACATCCATTCGTAACGGGAACTGATCAGGAAAGCTTCTTCCATGCGAGCTTTTTCTGCTGAGCCAGCCGACTTGGCACAGCGGTCGACAAGCGCACGCATCCATTGAGCCACTTCAGCAAATTCTGGTGAGCCGTACATCATCAACCAATCACGGTAGGGATGGGTAGCTTTAGGTAGTCCCTTTCGTAAAAGATGTTTCCCAATTTCACAATAGATCCACGCACAGGGAAGGGCGACGACGGTGATTTCGCCAAGTGTGCCTTCTTGCGCTACGCTTCGCATGTGCCGGCAATAGGCATAGTTTGTTGGAGACATCGGGCTCGTTCGCATCTGTTTGGCCGATAGCTTCCAATGTTTGCCGTAGTTTTGATGA
>BQIX01000315.1 GCA_021604145.1 Nitrospirales bacterium | reverse complement strand
ATCGTAAACACATCTTCAATCGGCATCAAAAACGGCTTATCAATCGCCCGCTCCGGCGTCGGAATATAACTATCCACCGCTTCCAGCAACTTCATGATCGACGGCACCCCAATCTCACTCTCATCCCCTTCGATCGCCTTGATCGCTGAGCCCGTCACAATCGGCACATCATCGCCCGGGAACCCATACTTGCTCAGCAGCTCCCGCACTTCCAACTCCACTAACTCCAACAGCTCCGGGTCTTCCACTTTATCCGCTTTATTCAAGAAGACAACAATATAGGGCACCCCGACCTGCCGCGCTAAAAGGATGTGCTCCCGTGTTTGCGGCATCGGCCCATCTGCAGCGGAGACCACTAAGATCGCCCCATCCATCTGCGCCGCGCCAGTAATCATATTCTTGACATAATCCGCATGCCCCGGACAGTCCACATGCGCATAGTGGCGATTTTGAGACTCATACTCCACATGGGAAATCGCAATGGTGAGAATTTTCGTGGGATCCCGGCGCCCCTGCGACTCACTCGCCTTGGCAACGTCGTCATACGCCACATACTGCGCCATCCCCTGATCGCCCATCACCTTGGTCAATGCCGAGGTGAGCGTCGTCTTACCATGGTCCACGTGCCCCACAGTTCCCACATTCAAATGCGGCTTCTTCCGCTCAAATTTCGCCTTCCCCATTCCCGCCTCCTTATCAGTTCTTTTCTATCAAGCCATCACACAAACGAGCCAACAACAGACACCAAAAAGGTACACTAACCTTCTATTCACCACTCTGCTTTTTGATAATTTGCTGAGCTAACTGCTTTGGCACAGCTTCATATACCTCAAATTCCATACTATACGTTGCTCGACCCTGAGTCTTTGACCTCAGATCAGTGGCATATCCGAACATTTCGCTTAACGGGACAGCCGCATCAACAGCCTGAGATGACGCCCGCGCCTTTATACCATGAACCTTACCTCGCCGACTATTGAGATCCCCAATAACATCACCCATAAAATCCTGAGGCACAAGAACTTCAACCTTCATAATCGGTTCCAACAATGTTGGATCAGCCTTTCGACATGCAGCCTCAAAAGCCATAGATGCGGCAATTTTAAAGGCCATTTCGTTTGAGTCGACATCATGATACGAACCGTCAAACAAGGTAACCTTTAAATCCCTCATTGGGTAACCAGCCAATACACCAGACTCCAAACGCTCACGCACACCCTTCTCTACAGCCGGAATATACTCCCTAGGGATTGCCCCACCCACGATCTTATTCACAAATTCAAGGCCCACCCCAGGCTCACCAGGCTCAACCGTCAGAAGAACATGACCATACTGACCACGGCCGCCTGTCTGCTTTACATACTTCCCTTCAGCATCCGCAGCCTTCCTAATGGTCTCACGATAGGCCACCTCAGGCTTTCCAACGTTAGCTTGAACTTTAAATTCTCGAAGAAGACGGTCAACGATAATTTCCAAATGCAACTCACCCATGCCAGAGATTAAAGTCTGACCTGTCTCCTCATCAGTCTTCACATGAAACGAAGGGTCTTCTTGCGCGAGCTTACCCAGAGAAAATCCTAGCTTCTCCAAGTCTTGCTTCGTCTTAGGCTCAACAGCTAAAGAGATGACTGGCTCTGGAAACTTAATAACCTCTAACAAAATTGGGTGCTTTTCATCACATAACGTGTCACCGGTCCTGGAATCCTTCAAGCCGACCGCCGCCGCAATATCACCGGCAAAGACCTCATCAATATCTTCGCGTTTATTCGCATGCATTTTCAACAGTCGACCAACACGCTCCTTCTTCCCTTGCGTGACATTAAAAATATAAGACCCTGTCGACAGCCTTCCAGAATACACGCGAAAGTACGTTAATTGACCGGCAAATGGATCACTCATAATCTTAAACGCCAAGGCAGAAAACGGCTCATCCAGCTCAGGCTTTCGAGTAAGCTCCCCACCCTGCTTAGGATCCACGCCTACGACAGGCGGAAGATCCAAAGGCGACGGAAGAAAATTAACCACCGCATCCAATAACGGTTGAACGCCTTTATTCTTAAAAGCCGAACCACAAAAGATAGGAGTGATCTTCATGCTAATCGTACCAGCACGTATCGCACGCTTAATTTCATCGGACGTAAGCTCTTCGCCATTCAGATAACGCTCCATCACTGAATCATCATACTCAGCAACAGCATCTATCATCTTCTCTCTATATTCTTGAGCCAAGCCTAAATATTCTTCAGGAATATCTTCAACAGCATAGGCTGCACCAAGGCTCTCATCGTCATAAACATAAGCCTTCATCTCTACGAGATCAAATAATCCGCGAAGCGCCTCCTCCTTACCATACGGCAACTGAATTGGCACAGGATTAGCCCCCAAACGATCTACCATCGTTTGAATTCCTGCAAAATAATCTGCACCAACACGATCCATTTTATTCATAAAGGCGATTCGTGGCACCTGATACTTATCTGCCTGGCGCCACACTGTCTCCGACTGAGGCTCAACACCCTGCACAGAATCAAAGACCGCCACAGCACCATCCAAGACACGCAGCGACCGTTCTACCTCAATAGTAAAATCGACATGACCTGGAGTATCAATGATATTAATTCTATGATCTCCCCAAAAACAGGTTGTCGCAGCCGAAGTAATCGTAATCCCTCGCTCACGCTCCTGCTCCATCCAGTCCATCTGCGCAGCACCCTCGTGCACCTCACCAATACGGTGAGATACGCCCGTATAAAACAATATTCGTTCAGTCGTCGTCGTTTTCCCAGCATCAATATGGGCCATAATGCCAATATTCCTGGTACGACTCAGACTCAATGGTAAATCTACACCCACAAGCTCTCCACAAAAAAATACTGCAGGGTTATTAAAGTCCAACAGCCCAAACAGTCAAAACATCCCTAGGCCTGCTCGGGACGGACCACCTGCAGCACACAACAGCCAATCTACCAACGATAGTGCGCAAAAGCTCGATTGGCCTCAGCCATCCGATGCACTTCATCCCGCTTTTTCACAGACGCTCCAGCATTATTCGCCGCATCCAACAATTCACCCGCAAGCTTTTCCTGCATGCTGCGACCAGCCCTCGCCTTTGCACTCTGACTAATCCACCGCAAGCCTAAAGCTATTTGACGCACCGAACGAATCTCCACAGGCACCTGATACGAAGCCCCACCAACACGACGAGACTTCACCTCAACAACAGGCTTCACATTTCCAAGCGCCGCATGAAAAACCTTCAATGGGTCATTCCCCGTTTTTTCCTCGACAAGATCAAAGGCCCCGTAACACACACGCTCAACAGTACTCCTCTTCCCATCCTTCATCAGAATACTCAAAAATTTCCCGACTACCGGGTCATTAAAACGAGGATCATACGAGACTTTTTTACGGAGTACAATTGGCCTTCTAGGCATAACGACAAAATTCCATTTTAAAGAAAATTAAGAATGAAAACGGGTCACACGAATATCACTTAGGCTTCTTGGCCCCGTATTTGGACCGACCCTGTTTTCGGTTGGCCACCCCAACAGCATCCAAAGCGCCACGAACCATGTGGTATCGAACACCAGGCAAGTCCTTAACACGACCGCCACGAATTAACACAATGGAATGCTCCTGAAGATTGTGACCCATACCAGGAATGTAGGTTGTCACCTCAACACCAGTTGTCAATCGAACTCGCGCAACCTTCCGCAAAGCTGAATTCGGCTTTTTGGGAGTAGTCGTATAAACCCTAAGGCAAACACCACGTCGTTGAGGGCAACGGTTCAATGCGGGACTTTTGCTTTTTGCTTTGGCAGTCTTCCGAGATCCACGAATCAACTGATTAACGGTAGGCATTTATTTTCCCTGATTGCTTTCAGAAATTGTTAAATCTTGCGCAAAACCGATGAAGTATATAGAGCATATCTCATTCTGTCAAGAGACGTTCCGATGCTTCTGAAATAAATAATGCAACACTTACTTGCCACCCGAAGGAACGGCTGCCAACGGACTGACGGTCCCTTCTTCACCTTCAGGCAATTCCGCATTTTGAACAGGCCCTGGAACGTAAGTCTCTCGATACTCCGAATAGCCGGTTCCAGCCGGAATCAACCTTCCTACAATGACATTTTCTTTCAACCCACGAAGGTCATCAACACGACCATTAATAGCCGCCTCGGTGAGCACCCTCGTCGTCTCCTGGAATGAAGCACCAGAGATAAAGCTGTCAGTACTTAAAGAGGCTTTGGTGATCCCAAGAAGAACAGGTTTACCAATGGCAGGTGAGCCTCCCTCCGCGAGTACCCGATCATTTTCATCTTCAAAGTCAAACCTATTGACCTGGGTGCCAGGTAGGAAAATCGTGTCACCCGCTTCTTCGATTCGAATTTTACGAAGCATTTGACGCGTAATCACCTCAATATGCTTGTCATTAATGACCACACCCTGAAGCCGATACACTTCCTGGACTTCATTCACAAGGAATTTTTGTAGCTCTCTTGGCCCTAATACCGCAAGGATGTCATGCGGATTTGCCGATCCATCCATCAAGGGTTCACCAGCACGAACCCAATCCCCTTCATGAACGTTAACGTGCCGTCCACGCGGGATTGAGTACTCCTTGACATCGCCAATCTTATTATCAACCGTTACCTTCCGCATGCCTTTGACAAATCCACCAAAGGAGACCTCACCATCAATTTCACTGACAACCGCCTGCTCTTTTGGCTTTCTTGCCTCGAACAGTTCAGCCACCCTAGGCAATCCTCCGGTGATATCTTTGGTTTTTGTGGTTTCACGAGGAATCTTCGCCAGCACATCACCAGGATGCACAATACTCCCTTTCTCAACGAAAATGTGCGCGCCAACCGGAAGTAAATATCGTGCCTGAGCTCCAGACGATAACTTAGCGGTCTTTCCTCCATCATCCTTGACTGACAGTCTTGGCCTGAGGTTGGTTCCGGCCTGCTCAATCACAACCTTTCGAGATAACCCTGTGACCTCATCAACCTCTTCCTTCATGGTCACGCCTTCAGATATATCACCAAAAGCAATTTTCCCACCAACTTCAGTCAGAATCGTTAAAGAGTAGGGGTCC
>BQIX01000314.1 GCA_021604145.1 Nitrospirales bacterium | reverse complement strand
AAACCTCCGGTACTTTTGGCCGATGAACCGACGGGTAATTTGGATAGTACGACAGGAGAGCTTGTCATAGACTTATTGTTCCGTCTGAATCACGATCATGGGAGCACCATGGTTCTGGTGACTCATGATCAATCTTTGGCCGATCGGACTGAGCGCATTATCGCCTTGCGGGATGGCGAGGTTGCTAGTGATACGCCCATGATATCCTCCTAGGCCCGCATCGGAGTCAGTATCGCCACGCATTCATATCTGCTGGAATCTTTAAGCAGAGTGTCATGCGGTAGTTGGATAGAAGGAAATCTTGGATGAATAGACCATTTTCTGCAGTCATGGCGTGGCGTGAAGCTCGAGCAAGCTGGCATCGATTTGTGTTTTTCTTTGTTTGTATTGCGATTGGTGTGGGTGCTGTAGTCGGGGTCGGTCTGTTTGCTGCAAACGTGGAAGAAGCGATTTTTCTTGACGCGAAAAGTTTGCTCGGTGGTGATCTGGAAATCTCCTCACGCCGTTTGATGAGTGAAGATACCCGGCAAGTCATGGATTCTCTTCAAGCAAGAGAGATTGAGGTTTCTCATGTCAGTGAACTGGCCGCGATGGCTGCTGTGGAAGATCCACAGGCTAAACCCTCTGGCCCGTCACCGGCGACTCAATTAGTTGAACTCAAAGCTGTTGAACCATCCTATCCACTCTATGGATCCATCGAAACCAGCCCGGAGGCATCACTGGCTTCGCTCTTAGCCAGCCAAGCATCAAGTTGCAAGTCAGTTCCATGTTTTGGCGCCATTGTGCAAAAGTCTCTGTTGATCAGTCTGCAAGCTGAAGTCGGTGACCAGATTAAAATTGGCAAGGCGCAATTCGGCATTACGGGAATTATTAAAAAAGAACCGGATCGCGTCGCCAGTGCGTTTAGTCTTGGCCCTCGTGTTCTGATTTCGCGTCAAGCGCTTGTTGCCACTGACCTTCTTCAGCCTGGGAGTCGAATTCGCGAGCGCTATCGACTTCGTGTTTCTCCGACTCAATCACTTGAACCGTTACTGGGTGAATTACGAGGGCGTTTGGCCAAAGAAGGAGTCCGCGTGGCGGGTTTTCAAGATGCTCAACCTCGAGTACGCCGCTTCCTGGATCAGTTGTCCACGTACCTCGGGTTGATCGGGTTGACGACATTATTTATTGGCGGCATTGGTGTGGCCAGCACCATTCAGGGCTATCTCTCTCAAAAAATGACGAGTATTGCCATCCTGAAAACTATTGGAGCCGAGACGAATTTTATTATCAAGACCTACTTGTTCCAAAGCCTGATGATGGGAGGGATTGGGAGTGTGCTCGGAGCGGCGCTTGGCATTGGGCTTCAGGCTGTAATGCCCTCTCTCCTTGGTAGTTTACTCCCATTTTCGATCGAATTTACACTCTCGCTCACTCCAGTGTTGAAGGGACTGATTTTAGGATTGCTCTCGACTGCGGTCTTCACGCTTTGGCCGTTGCTGACCATCAGGCATGTTCCACCAGCCTTGGTGTTTCGACGAGAAATTGATCGAGCCAATGTGCAGAATGAATCGGAATCCTATTGGCATCGGCTTCAAAAATTTCTGAAAGGACTGGTTCAGGATCGAGCCCGTCTGCTGACGGGGTTTGTGATGAGTGGCAGTTTGGCTGGATTGGCGATGTGGCAGGCACAATCTATCGCATTAGGCCTCTTTTTTATTGCAGCATTTTTTGTGGCTTTATTTTGTCTTTTACTGGCGTCCAAGTTTCTGCTTCACTTGCTGACCCTTTTGCCGCGTCCGAGAACATTTCTGATACGAAATGCGATCAGTAATCTTCATCGACCAGGAAACTACACCGCTGGAATGATCGTGGCCATTGGAATCGGCGTGATGGTGATCGTGTCCGTTGTGGTGATCAAAACTTCTCTGCTGGAAGCCCTGGGTGAACGGATGCCGACGAAAGCGCCGTCATTTTTCTTTATCGATATTCAGCCTGATCAACGGGAAACGTTTGAACAGATTCTTCAGCAGTGGACGGATGATCGTGACTATGAATTGTCGCCTGTGGTTCGATCCCGACTGACGGCACTTGACGGCAAACGCATTGATCCTGAGGAGCATAAAGGCACACGAAACGGATGGTACTTCACTCGAGATTATGTCTTGACGGCACTCCCTGATCTGCCTAAGGACAATACGATTGCCAGAGGAAGCTGGTGGGATGCAGTTGACGCTCCTTCTCCTACACTCCTTGCTTCAAGTCAGGAGAATCCAGCAAGTTTATCGATTGAAGACGAAGCTGCGAAAAATCTTGGCCTTGATCTTGGTTCCATTGTTGAACTTGATATTCAAGGAGTTCCCCTGTTCACGAAAATCGAGAGTACTCGAAAAGTGGATTGGGGAAGTTTTTCCACGAATTTTTTCATGATCCTGTTTCCCGGGGCACTCGATGGAGCGCCCATGACGTATATTGCAACGGCACGGGTCTCTATTGCTAATGAAACGCCTTTACAACAAGCCCTTGTGGCTCGTTTGCCGAATGTCACGGCCATTAATGTGGGCGACGTCTTAGATAATATTGCTAATCTGTTGCAACAATTGTCCTGGGCCATACAGGGAATGGCAATGTTGTGTATCATCAATGGCACGATTGTGATGACCGCTGTTCTTGCCACAACACGATACCGACGTCTCTATGAAGCGGTCATCTTAAAAGCCCTCGGCGGGACCCGCCAAATGATTGCACAATCGCTAGCCCTTGAGTTTGGATTGCTTGGGAGTTTGGCCGGGATCAATGGCATCGTGTTGGCGAATGTGTTGTCTTGGGGAATTCTTCATTTTTTCTTAGATCTTGAATGGTCTGTTCCGATAATTCCCCTTGTCATGGCCTGTGTATTCACCATTCTTCTTACACTCATCGTCGGGTTTTTCAGTAGTTATCGACTCCTTGCCCATCCCCCGCTTGCAGTTCTGCGAGAAGAGTAGTGACGGACTGGTTCTTCTGCCGGTACCCGTTTAAATCACCCTTCAAATTTCAACGGTTCTTTCAATATCCATTTTGATACGCTGTGTGCGCAATTGGATAACATTTCTTTTTGACCTCCTGGGTTTTCTCAAATACCGAAAATACGAATTTTAGCTTTAAGTGAATAATAACGGGTAGTTATGGCCATTTAAATAAACAATTTACGTGCCTCATTATTCGGTATGTCCCTTGCTTTAGTAACGATTTGTCAGTCTTTTTCATAATTTAATACGAGGAGCAAGTCGATGGAAATTTTTATTGTCGCAGTTATCACAGGACTGGGACTTCTCATAGGAATGTTTTTCATTTGGCAGGGATATCATCCTCCGCATGTTTCAACGACCAGGGCAGATGGGATTGGCAGGGATGGGGATAACGAGGAATTGAACTGAGGAGAGAATGATGGAATCCTCAAGAGACGAAGTCTACGATAACAGCATTATCTGTGGAAAAGGCACAGGGGAAAAATTACTTTTTTACAGAATGTCTTCTCGAATATAAAGGAGAATCAACATGGATCGTGTAGAACCTGTATCCACAAGTTTGGGTATCCACCCGTTGTATTGTGCTCCAAAATGTATTCTTATTATTGATGACGATCCGTTGGCTCGATCAATTCTTCGTCTACTTTTTGAAACGGACGGATATCTTTGTAAAGAGGCGGAAAATGGAGCCTTAGGGCTTGCCATGCTTGAGCAACATCAGCCGGACTTAGTCGTGACTGACCACAATATGCCAATTCTCACGGGAATAGAGTTTCTTCAACGTTTGGGGAAAAAGAGTCGAAGTCAGGTCCCTGCTGTCATATTTGTGTCTGGCGATTCGAGTCGTGAATTAAAAACGCTAGCCCTTCAGTCTGGCGCTCGGGCCGTTCTGGAGAAACCCTATGATATTGATGAAATTCGAACCTTAGCCAATTGGCTGCTCAAATCGGAACAGGCTATCGCATTTGGTGCGCCTTCGGTAAATTGATAGACTGGTACGCATGAGGATCAAAATAGAAATACCTTGCGGCCATGTTTTTGAAGTTTTATGTTTTTCCATGCGAAGCGAGCTAAATCTGCTGGTCTCTAGTAGGCCACGTGATTCTTCGAGGTAAGAAGATTCTTCAAGGTGTGTCCAGCATCCATCATGACCATTCCGCTCTTAGTCACGACATGCCCTTATCTGTTCACAGATTCTTGAGTTCCTTTCACAGAATTTTCTTGTTTTTCCTTACAAAATGTAGACATTTTGCATAATAGTGAAGGGTGTAACCTTCGCTTTGCAGGGTAAGTCACTCCTCTCAACATCTCAAATTCTTTCCTAACCATCTGATTACCAAAGAATTTCAATTTCTCACTAAATCGGCATTACGTTTGCTTTCATAACATGTAGTCCCCTTGCTGAATGAGCGAAAGGTTTTTGCGAGTCAGCTATAGCTGGTATTTGCTGATGTATCTGCAATTTGAAAGGTCTGTTGCATGAAGTATCTCCAATCCCCTCCCTTATTGCTCCTACCGGATTTCTTCTTTACCCAAAACCCTAGGGACTTAGGTCCCATGGGGTTTTCTCATCATGACCATATTCCTCCTGCGTATTGTTTGAGATTTTTGTCTTGAATACATACGAGCCCACCATGTAAGCCGGGGATTGGATGAAGGCACTGGGGTTCCTGCCCCAGTGCCGCACACATTTGGTGGCCGGACGAGCTTTTTCCCCCAATTTTTCTCAGAATCCTCATTTTCCCAATCACCTTCTTCTTCTGCCGTACACGAGCGTCACTTTGATATCGACACGAGTATATTCATCAGGTATGTTTGATGGCGATCTTTTCCCTAACTCGAAGGATGAATCGTGGAACACAGTCAAGAACTAGACAACAACCTTCCCCTCCGAAACCTTGTACTCATTGATGCGTCAAGTTTCATTTTTAGGGCGTATCATGCCATTAAACCGTTGACCTCCCCTGATGGAACCCCTGTCAATGCGGTGTATGGGTTTATGCAAATGCTCATGAAGCAATTGGACGACATGGAGCCAAAGCATGTCGCGGTGGTTTTTGATGTCGCAAGAATCACCTTTCGAAACGACCTGTCTCCAGAATACAAGGCTAATCGTCCT
>BQIX01000313.1 GCA_021604145.1 Nitrospirales bacterium | reverse complement strand
GGGAAAAAAGTCATGGTCGTCGATGATGATGAGGATTTTCGTATGCTGTTACGTGCCAGGTTGGAACGTAAAGGTATGGATTGTTTTGAAGCTGAAAATGGCGAAGTGGCGAAGTGGCAGTTGAGTACACATCATGTCGATCTAGTGGTGACTGACAATCATATGCCAAAAATGGATGGATTAACATTAATCAATTGGCTCCAGGAGCATCAAAAGTATGTCCCTATCATCTTTGTGTCGGGAGACTTAAGCGCCGGCATCATTGAGCAAATTGAACAGGCACGGGTGTATTATATTTTTGAAAAACCCTGCTCGCTCGCTAAGTTGTCGCAAAAAGTCGAAGAAGCCTTAACAATATACTAAGAATGTTGCCCATGATGAGGGGAGGAGAGAGAACGTGTTGAATATTTTCATTCTCCTCAATTTCTATTCACGCTGCCTCTACAAGGAGTTGAATCTCTATTCCTATTCGGATGCTTTATTTAGCCTACATTCTCATTCGCCTCTGCTGGAATTCATCAAGAAGATGATGGAAAGCAAAAGACCATATATTCTCACCTCCTCACGTCACCATTATGTCTTTCGGTGCAAGAATGACAGAATACGTGACCCCCACAGTGCTGCCTTCACATAAATGGAGTGATGTCTCATCTGCTCGTCAATAATCAGACGTAAGGTTCTTTGTCCGTGAATGTTCGGAAGTTTTCCTTAATGACTTGACGATCGTCATACCGAAGAGATCTGCATCAGTACGAAAGACCGTCTAGCCTTCGTCCCACCAAAGGATGTCCAACCATAAGACAGGGTGAGTCGCGTTATGGAAGAGGTCGCAAGCACGCGTACAGCACAATCCGATGTTGGGCTTGTGTTGATCCTGCTGACGGTTGACGACCAAACGCCAACGGAAGAGCGTAGACCTTGGTTAAGAAAGCTATTCGGTTAGATGAGCCAACAGTCTCCAATAAGGAAGGTGACAGAGCAGTTGTTTGTCGGAAGAAAACATGTGTTGCGAGGGCTCTAATTCCTCAGACTATATAGTCGCTGTAAAAGATAGGGGATAAGAGTTATAGCCGTTCTCATTAGTTTCCGTACGTATGAATCGGTGTTTTGCGCTGACTTGGTTTATTTGGATTGGCTGAAAGTTAATTGGGTTCGCTATAATTTGTGGGTTGCCTCTGTGCCCACCGGCTAAACGATCTTGCCACGAATGCCGTCACTAGCAGCGTGAAACCGGTTCCTGCCAAACTAATTTCTTCGCCAAACTGTTCACTAATCCATCCCAGGGACGACATGCCGGCAATGGCTGCCAGCATCGCGCCTGTCCCATAGAGCGCGAGAACCCGGCCAATCAGGTGTGGTGGTGAGACCTCCTGAACAATGCCCCATTCTATAGGTGTTAAGGCTCCTGAGCCTGCTCCAATAAGGCAAAGGAGGACGAGTGCAAGCCACACGCTATCAGCCCACAGCAATCCCCATATCGCTAGAGCCGTCATGATACTTGTGATGACCAAAATGTTAATGCGACGCCACATTGGCCATGTTGTGATCCAGATCAAACTCACTGAGCTGATGAGTAGTCCCACACCTAGGGCAGACGTTAAGTACCCGACTTCAACTGGTCCCAAATTTAACATTTCTCTTCCGAAAACGGGCAGCAGAGTATTGAAGGCACTAATGCCAAAGCTATAGAGGCCTGCCGTGATGATGAGCAGAAGAATCATCGGTTGATTAAAGAAAGTGAAGCGAATACCTTCCATCAAGTCCTGTATCGTGGAGGCCGGTGAATGCCCAGTCTTTTGCGGTACAGCGGAGTTTTTCGGTAAATGAACGAACATGAGACACACGGCTGAGGCGACGTAGGTGATAGCATTCATACATAAGACTTCTTGCGAACTGAGTGCAGCGATTCCGAGACCGCTTAGGATTGGGCCAAAAATGACGCCCAAACTCATTGTGCTCTGAAGAAGAGCATCTGCCGCGGTTAATTCGGAGCGCGCCACAACCAAGGGGACTGAGGAAAAGAGGGCTGGACCAAACAGAGAGGTAGCGATGGCATTAAAGAAGACAAGAATATAGAGGGATTCGACGGTAAAGTATTCGGTCGTCACCATACACGGGATAATGCCAATGATGATAGCTCGAAACAAATCCGTGCCGACCAAAATAGGTTTTTTGGGTAATCGATCAACCGCCACTCCGATCAACGGACCAAAAAGAATTGGGGGCACCGTTTGAAGGATACCGATCACGGTGGTTTTGAGTGGCGAACCGGTGACCGCATACACGAACCATAACAATGCTAATTTTGTGACACCGTCTCCGATTTGGGCAATACATTGGCTCCACCAGATTAAGGAAAAATCTCGCTGGAATAGTAATGATCGGGGTTTAGTTGAAGCGTGCGAATGTGTTGAAAGGCGATTCAGGGGCGTGGAATGAACTGAGAAAGGCTGGGTAGAGATCTTAGACATAATTGAAAAATTCTTATAGTACGAGCCGTCATTGACCAGCCCCTAAGATGACCTTATCGGTCTTCACGGCTTTTACCCCGGGAACATGTTGAGCCGCTTGCGCGGCTTCCAAGAGAATGACCTGAAACCGGGTTCTTCCGCTCAAAGAAACAATTCCGTCACTGGTGTTGATCTGGAATTGAGCCTCCTGAAGGGTTTGGCTTTTGGCAAATTGTTCTTCGAGAAATTGGGTAATCGCCTTGTCTCGATTCTGTGCCAGTACTTTGGTCATGTTTTGGTCAACGCTGATATTATTATTGATGGTTTTATCGTCTGCCACATGCAATGCAACTTCACTCACCGCGACTTTCTCTGCTTGAGACGTCACGGTGCCGTCTAAGAAAACAGCATTC
Source organism: Nitrospirales bacterium (assembly GCA_021604145.1). Taxonomy (GTDB): domain Bacteria; phylum Nitrospirota; class Nitrospiria; order Nitrospirales; family UBA8639; genus JAGQKC01. Next base: position 2,257 of record BQIX01000313.1, on the reverse strand, counting down.
CCGTCAATCTCGACGTCAATGTCATAAGGAAAGAGGCGTGGATCGGCTTTAAAGGCAAGCTTAAAGGTAAGAGCGGGGGAGGTCACCACGTGTGGCGAGGACTCTTCCTCCCTGGCGATAAGAGTCTGCGGTTCTTCACTTTTGTCATCTTGAAGAAGCGGTTCATGGTCTTGAACCTCTATGGACGGCGTTTGGCGCGTTTCAGCCTGAGCCACCGTGCACATACATCCAAGGATGGCAATGATTAGCAATTTGTCCATCGGATGGAAAGAAACCTTTCTGCTCGTCCAGGGTACCCCCCTGCCGACATTTGACTTCCAACAATAATCAGCGGGTTGTATCTCAGGACAACTCCTCTGCAGGAGTGACAAAGAATGGATTCTTAATGGCCAAGATGCAAGGTACGTAGACCGCTATTTTTGTTCATTGAGTTAGACCGTATGGTGCGCTGACGTCAAGGCAATGGTCTGACTCGACGCTCGTCGACTGACGAGCATGGTCACGGCCGCGGTGATGAAAAAGGTCAATCCAACGAATCCTATACTGACTGCCGCTCCGATGGCATCGGATATCCAGCCAAAGGCAATCATGCCGGCACTCGCAGAAGCCATCGCTGATGTATTCACGAAAGAAAACACTCTTCCCATAAGGATGTCGGGGGTGATTTCTTGAACAAGCGACCACATCAATGGGGTAAACATGGCCGTGCTTCCTCCTACTAATCCCACTAAGAACGCGGCAATGATGGGGGAGGGGACGAATGTCAGTCCATAAACGGCCACTCCTCCAATCCCCATCGATCCAGCGATAAACTGCAATCGTGCCTGAACATCCATTTGCTTGACCCATGTGAGAACAATAGACGTGAGCAGCATGCCGGCTCCCATAGCCGACCACAGCCATCCAAGCCATGTTGGTCCGATGTCAGTCATCTTCTCAACAAATACCGGAAGCACGTAAACAAAGGCACTGGCACCTACCGTAAACAGCACAGTCATGGATATGATCCCAAGAATGATACGTTGCCGACTGAGGACAAATTGCAGTCCTTCTTGCAAGTCCTGCTTTACCGTATTTTGAGTTTCGAGTTTCTCCTCACACTGCTGACTTTGTGGGACTCGGATCGGCAACAGGCAGAGAGCAGAACACAGAAACGTTGCAGCATCGAGAAACAGGACGTTCTGAACACCGATAAACGCGATCAGAAGGCCACTCATGGCTGGGCCCAAGAGTACACCGACATTAGTGGTGCACTGAATCATGGCATTGGCTGGCATGAGATCAGCTTTTTGAACGAGGCGGGGAACAACAGATGCGAGGGCAGGACCAAATCCAGCCGAGAAGACAGCGGTGAAGAGCACCAGCCCGTACAGTACCTCTAGGGTGAGCATGTCGAACATATGGAGGAGGGGAATCAGCGCAATCAGAATCCCTCTCGCGATATCGAGAAAGATCATGATGAACTTCTTGGGTAAACGATCGAGATAGACGCCAATAAGCGGACTCAATAACAATGGTGGAATCGTTTGCAATACACCAATAATGGTCATTTTGAGCGCTGATCCGGTCAGCTGATAGACGAACCACAATAACGCGACTTTTGTGATGCCATCACCGATCTGCGAAATGACCTGCGCCCACCAGAGGAGACCAAAGTCTCGTGTTGCTAAGAGACGACATCCACCTTCTTTTGATAAAGACGGGAACCAGTTTCTCATTTCATCCTCGTCGATTGTGAATCGCTAACCGTGTCATTGGCCGCTCGTTGGAATGTGTGTACCATCACGCTCGCAACGGTGCCGTTTCCGTGGAGAACAGCGTCGAATGCAGGTCGGTGGTTTCCTCTGTGCCCGTCAATTCTTGATACACGCGAAGATAATCTTGGACCATTCGCTCCACTGTGAACCGTTCCTCAAAGACCTGACGGCACAGCCGGCGATCAAGACTCGGGATCTGTTCTATCGCATTCACCAAATCATCAAATGAGTCACAAATTGTCCCGGTTATTCCCTGATCGATTAGTTCGGGCAGAGAGCCTCGACGATAGGCAACCACTGGCGTCCCACAGGCGAGTGCCTCAATGAACACAAGACCAAACGGTTCCGGCCAATCAAATGGAGCAAGAAGTGCATACGCATTCCCCATAAACTCGTCTTTTTCAGCGTCGTTAATCTCTCCAATATATTCAATCAAAGGATGGTCGAGTAGCGGTTGAATAACTTCCTCGAAATAGGCCTGATCTACCGGATCGACCTTG